>NZ_FOTL01000001.1 GCF_900114585.1 Methanobrevibacter olleyae
AAAAATTGTTTTAAACAAAATTCTTCAAAAAAAGCGATTGAAAAATTTAAAAATTATTATAGAAAATTATGATTCGATTCCAGAAGTTTTAATGCAATTTGTAAACAAACATGTCTTAAATCACTTCAAAAGATACATAGAATACTTAGATGATGAAAATATTGAAAAAACATCAAATAAAGTAGAAAATTACTACAGACAAACAAATCCAGAAAAAATTAAGAAAACTTACAAAACTAAAAATGGAATTCTAACATTTTTAGACTACCAAATGAAAAACTGGACAAAAAATCACATAAAAATAAAATAAGCCTATAAAATTTTACAACCTCTAAAAATTTAAAAAAAGCTTTTTATCATTAAAGTGATAAAAATTTTGCTTAAATGTTTTTAACTCAAAGCTCAAAAAGCTTGGTGGTTAAGTACCAATAATCCTCACATCATGTAAAAGCAATTTAGGAATAATGAATGATCCTCTTTGTTTTAACTCATCACCTACAGCTATAGCATCAGCTAATAAATCATAAATATTACCAGAAATCATAGCTTTTTTAATAGGTTTCTTATCACCTTTATTTATTAAAAATGAATTGCTTGCTTCAACTGAAAAATCACCAGTAATAGGATTAGCTGTATGGGCACCTAAAAGATCAGTTACTAAAAATGCATCCTTTATTTCAGATTCTAAAACAGAATTTTTAAAGTCAAAAATAATGTTTGAACCACTTACTGAAGGTGTTCCTGCATAAGAAGCTCTAAAACCATTTGAAGTACTTTTTACCCCATCTTTATTTGCTGTGTAAATATCATATAAATATCCTTTAAGAATCCCATCTTCAACTAAAGTAGTTCTTTTTGAAGCAGTACCTTCATCATCTGAAATTGCAGAGTTTAATCCACCGTCATGAGTTCCATCATCAAAAATAGAAAGATTATCAGTTACAACCTTTTCACCAATTTTACCAGCAAGCCTTGATCTTCCTCTTTGGATATTATCTGCACTGAAGCCACTCATAAATGTAGAAAGTAATCCAGTTACTGCATGATAATCTAATACAAGATCTTTATTTGAAGTTTCAATATCTTCTCCACCTAAAGAAGATTTTGCTAAATTACAAATATCTTCAGCTAATTTAATTCCATCTAAATCATAAACACATGATGAGGCAGAATCATAAGCAGTTGTTAAATCACCATCTTTTACAGCATTAATTGAAATACCTAATGAAAATCCAGTAGATTTATCATAAGTTTCTACACCATTAGAATTTAAAATTAATCTTTCTTCTTCTGCAGCTGAAAATCCTCCAGAAGTAGTTTGACAACCATTATCCTCAACACAATTTAAAACTGATTTTAAGTAAGTTGTAAGTTCATCTAAATCAAGCTCTCTGAATTTTTTATCAAGAGTTCCCTTTATTTTTGGTAATTTTTCTACTTCTGCAAATGAGAAATTTTCATCTTTAGAGTTAAGTTTAGAATTTAAGTAAGCATTTTCACAAGTTTTTGCGATTTTTTCCATATCTGATGTAAAAGCAAATCCTACTGCACCATCTCTAATAATTCTTATACCAATTCCTAAGTTAATTTCTTCTTTTGCAAAATTCAAATCAGTTTTTTGAGAATCTAATTGTAATAATTCCATATTATCCAAATAAATTTCATAATCATCAGAATATTTTAAAATTTCCCTTTTTGCCTCTTCAGCTAATTCATATAACATACTATCACACAGTAAAAATAAAATTCTATAGAATAAAGTAAAAATAAAATAAAATATAATAAAAATAAAATATAATATAATAAAAGTAAAATAAAAAAGTGACTAGATAAACTTTCTCTAACATTGGTTAAAGAGGAATTTATCAATAGCCTCTGCTACTCCATCACCATATTCCTTCTGACAAACATAATCAGCTATTTCTTTAAGCTCATCACATGCATTAGCTACTGCAACTTTAAATCCTCCAGCAAGTAAAAAATCTATATCGTTTTCACTATCACCAATACACATAATACTCTCAATATTATAATCTAAAAGTTTAGCTAATTCAACTAAGCCAGTCCCTTTATCAACATCCAGGTCTGTTAAGTGAAGTGCAAATCCACTATCATAAACTTCTACATCAAAGTCCTTTAATAATTCTTTAAGGGGTTTTGAATCCATATTTTTATAGAAAGCAATTTCAGAAACCCTTGCATCTGAATCTTCTACAATCTTAAATGGAATATCTTCACCAAATTTCTCAAGTAAAAAATCATAAGCTTTTTGGGCTTTTGAGATATCTCCTAAAATGATCACTTCATTGTTATTATACCCATCTTGATAAATAACTCCACCATTCTCACAAACTAAACCTCCAGTAGTTCCAACAAGTGTAGCTACTGCATAAGAAAAGTGAGAAATATTTCCAGTAGAGATTATAACTGGAATTCCTGCATCTTCAGCTTTACGAAGAGCATCTAATGCACTATGACAAATTCTTCTTTTACCGTCTGTAATTGTTCCATCTACATCTACAGCTATTGCTTCTATTTTAACCATTAAAACCACTTAAATTAAAGACTCTTAAAAATAAACTAAAAATTAAATTTATCTTAAATAATGAGAAAATTTTCTATTGAAACTAGAGAAATTTATCTACTGTATCTATGGGCAATATTACAAGTTCCCTCTTTACTAACCATACATGCACCAATTGGATGCATTGGATTGCATGCTTTTCTAAATAATTTACAATCAGTTGGTTTAGCCATACCTCTTAAAATAGGACCACAAATGCAGCCTTTAGGAGCTTCAGTAACCTCTTTTACTTCAATATCATATTTTTCTCTTGCATCCCAACTAGCAAATTCATCATTGAGCTCTAAAACAGAATTAGGTATTTTAGGGAAACCTCTCCATTCCCTACTTTCTACATGGAATACTTCTTCCATCATTTCTTTAGCAATGATATTACCTTCAGCTCTTACAGCACGTTTATATTCATTGTCTATCCTTGGAGTTCCATTTTCAATTTGCCTTAAAATCATATAAACAGACATTAAAATATCTAAAGGATTGAAACCTGCAACTGCTTGAGGAATACCATACTCTGTAGAGAATTTTTCAAAGGGTTCCATTCCAAGAATTGTACATACATGTCCTGGTTGAATTAAAGCATTTAAACTAGTTTCACCAGAATTAATCAAAAAATCAAGTGCTGGTGGAATTAATCTATGACATGATATGATTGAAAAGTTTTCAGGTGGTTTATTTAATAATTCAGAGGCAGTTGCTGGAGCAGTTGTTTCAAAACCTGCAGACATAAATACAACATCATTATCAAGTTTTTCTGCAATTTCTACAGCATTTGGAATACCATAAACAACTCTTACATCAGCTCCTTCAGCTTTAGCTTCAGCAAGAGAGCCATTAGAACCAGGAACTCTTAACATGTCCCCAAAAGTAGTAACAGTAATTCCTTTTTCGATTAATTCTAAACATTCATCGATTTCTCTTGAAGGAACAACACATACAGGACATCCAGGACCTGCAACAATTTCTACTTCCTCAGGAAGTAAAGATCTAATACCATGTTCCATAATAGTGTGTTCATGAGAACCGCAAACATGCATAATTTTAATGGGAGTAGCTAAATCATTAATTCTTTTTATTAAAGTATTAGCCATCTCTTTCATACTAACCATTATAACACCTAAAATTTTTTAAAAATACATTATCAAAATAAATCTCTTTATAGAAATATAAAATTTTTCAATAATTCTTTTTAAAAGAGAATCTAAAAAATCAATTCTTAATATAATTAATAAAATTTAATATCAATTAAATTTAATATTATATAAAATTTAATATTAATTAAATTTAATATTAATAAAACTTAATATTAATTAAATTTAATATTAATTAATAATATACTATTATTAATTTGTCTTAATTAATAATATTTTAATATACTATTATTAGTTTCTCTTAATTAATAATATTTTTTAAAATTTAGAAAAATATTCATATAAAATAATCAATAGCTAAAGGTTTTAAAATGTATAAAAATAATAAAATTTTAGTTGTGATACCTGCTAGAGGTGGTTCTAAAGGTATACCTCGAAAAAATATGCGGCTTCTAGGAAAAAAACCACTTATAGCACATACAATCCAAATGGGAAAATCATCAAAATATGTTGATGACGTTCTTGTATCAACAGATGATAATGAAATAAAATTCATTGCTGAGAAATTCGGAGCAGAAACAATTAAAAGAGATGGAAAACTTGCTGAGGATTCAATTCCACTTGATCCTGTAATTTATGACGCTACAATTCAAAAAGAGAAAAAAGTGAATGTTAAATATGATGTTGTAATTACTGTACAAGCTACTTCCCCCCTTCTTAAAACAAAAACTTTAGATTTAGCTATTGAAACTTTATTAAATCCAAATAATGATAATGAATATTATAGCACGATTATAAGTGTAGTTGATGATAGACACTTAAGTTGGGGTTATAGTGAGGAAAATAAAAAGTATTTCCCACTTTATAAAGAAAGATTAAATAGACAATACTTACCAAAAGCATATAAAGAAACTGGAAGTATTTTTGCAACAAAAAGAGAATTTCTTAAAGAAAATAGTCGTCTTGGAGATAATATTGGACTTATTGAAATATCTAAAGAAGAAAGCATAGATATTGATAACTATGAAGATTGGTGGGTAGCTGAAAGAATCTTAAAGAAAAAGAAAATCCTAATCAAAGCAGATGCTTCTCATGAAATAGGAACTGGACATATCTACAGAGGATTATCAATAGCCTCTAAATTAGTCAATCATGAAGTTGTATTTTTACTTGATGAAGCACAGCCATTAGGGATTGAAATAGTTAGTAATAACAATTATCCTTACATAACTCATAATAGTGATAAAGGTGGAGGAAAAGAAGCTGATGATAAAGCTAAAGATGAAATAATTGAAAAAATAGTAGAATATGACCCAGATATTATAATAAATGACATACTTAATACAAATTCCAAATACATAAAAACCCTTAAGAGCAAAGGTTTCTTTATTGTTGACTTTGAAGATCTTGGAGGTGGAGTGAAATATGCCAATATGGTCTTTGATGCATTATATGAACATAAGATACCTCTTAAAAATCTTTACTCCGGACATAAATATTATATTTTAAAAGATGAATTTTATTACCAGCCATTTAAGGAAATTAAAGAATCTGTAGATAAAGTACTTCTTACCTTTGGAGGAACAGATCCAAACAATCTTACTGAAAAGGTTCTTGAAGCAATCTTAGTAAGTAATTATAAAAACAGAATAGAAATAATATTGGGTCTTGGATATGCTAATAAAAATGAAATCCAAGAAAAATACAAAGATAATGACAGAATAGAAATCTATGAGAATGTCAGAAATATGAGTGAGCATATGCACAGTGCTGACTTGATATTCACTTCAGCTGGAAGAACTATGTATGAAATAGCTTCACTTGGAGTTCCTTGTATCTGCCTTTGTCAAAATGAAAGAGAATTAACTCACATCTTTGGAAATGTGGAACATGGATTTATTAACTTAGGTTTAGGTTCTGAAGTTTCTAAAGAAGAAATCCTAAAAACATTTGAAAACACCGTTGATGATTTCCAATTAAGAGAAGAAATGAATAAAAGAATGGGTGAAGTAGATTTAAAACACGGATTTGATAATGTAAAAAAACTGATTAAAAAATCCTATAAAGAATGGAAAGAGGAAAATAAATAATTTTTATTAAATAAAGTCATACGAAATTAAATTAAATTAAATTAAATTAAATTAAATTAAATTAAATAAAGTCATGTCAAATTAAATTATTAAAATTAATCAAAAGTTATAGGTCAATAAGGTGAAAATATGAGCATATTTAATGAAGAGCCATTTTTAATAGCTGAAATTGGTGTAAACTACTATGATATTGCAAAAAAAGAAAAGATGAGCAATATTGATGCAGCTAAATTGATGGTAAAAGAAGCAAAAGATGCAGGTTGCAATGCAGTTAAATTCCAATCATATAAAGCAAATACAATAGCTTCTAAGAACTCTCCTGCTTATTGGGATACAAAAGAAGAACCTACAAAATCACAATATGAATTATTTAAAAAATTTGACTCATTTGGAAAAGAGGAGTATAGGGAAATAGCTGATTACTGTAATGAAATTGGAATTATGTTTTTATCAACACCTTTTGATTTTGACTCAATAGACTATTTAGATGAATTTATGGATGTTTATAAAATATCCTCCTCAGATTTAACAAACATTCCATTTATTAGAAAAATAGCTAAAAAAGGAAAGGATATTATTATTTCAACAGGAGCTTCTAATCTTGATGAGATAAAATTAGCCATTGATACAATAGAAGAAACTAATGAAAAATACACCAATAAAGAAGCAGGAATAGGGATTATGCACTGTGTTCTTTCCTATCCAACAGATAATAGTGATGCTAATCTGCTCATGATTAAGAATCTTAAAGATTTATATCCAAACTATGAAATAGGATATTCAGATCATACTAAACCCGATGAAAACATGCTTATTTTAACAACCGCTTATCTTTATGGAGCTACAATCCTTGAAAAACATTATACCTTAGATAAAACTTTACAAGGAAATGACCATTATCATGGAATGGACCCGGAAGATATAAGAAAATTCTATAAAAATATAGAACTTATTAAAGCAATCAATGGACAATATGATAAAATTCCCCTTCCATGTGAAGGAGAATCTAGAAAACAAGCAAGACGTTCTATTATTACAAAAGAAGAAATAAAAAAAGGAACTGTAATTACAGAAGAGATGCTTACATATAAAAGACCGGGAACTGGTATTTCACCAAGTGAAATAGCTAATGTTATTGGAAAAAAAGCTAAAATAGACATTGCTGAAGATGAATTGCTTAAATATGAATCTTTAGAATAAAACAATGAAAAACTTTAGATTATTTAAAATAAATCTTCATAATAAAACACTGAAAAACTTAGATTATTTAAAATAAATCTTTAGAATAAAACACTTAAAAAACTTTTAAAAGGAATAAATATGGCTTTTACAGTAAAAGAAATTTGTCAAAATATTTGGAATCTTGAAGAAAAATATGAATTAAACCATAAAGAGATTCAAGATTGCTACCCTTGGCAATTAATTAGAATGTATTTATATTATGAAATAACAAGAAAGACAAATCTTTTTGAATCTGCCCAACAATCAAGTCTTTCTTTATATAATAAAATAACCTCATTATTACCTTTTATTAAAAACAGCATATTGTCAAATCCTTTAAGTGGAAAAGAAAATCCAGATGTTTTAATATTTGACCATCCAAGAAAAGTCATATTTAATGATGAATATCAGGATATTTATAGCTATTTTTTAAAAGATGCTTTAAATGAATATAATAAAAGTTTTGAAACTATAGAATCCCCCTATCTCAATCAACATTTTAGAAATGATATAAATAAAAAAGAAAATAATGTTAAATTTAATGATAGAATTCTATTAGGTTCATTTATTCACAAAACAAGAAATAGGGGGAAAGTTCCATTTACAGATAAAGAAAAAGAATTAATAAATACTGTAAAAGAAGAGCTTGAATCTATTTTTAAAATAAAATTAGATTTATTTAGAATTTTAGAAGATCATATCCTTAATTTCCAATATGACTATAAAAAGTATATAGAACTTCTAGAAAAAAGAAAAGCAAAATTTGTATTTCTAGTAGTAGCTTATGAAAATAAAGCATTAGTTGCAGCTTGTAAGAAAATGAATATTCAAATTATTGAATTACAGCATGGAACTATAAGCCCATATCATTTAGGATATAGTTATCCAAAAAATACTATGAAATTCAATGATGAAATTAAGAAAATTGAATACTTTCCAGATAAAATACTAAGTTTTGGTAACTACTGGAAGAATGCTAGCTATTATCCTTTAGAATCTGATAATATTATCTCAATTGGTTTTCCCTACTTTGAAGAAAACTCAAAAAACTATATAAAAATAGCTAAAAATAAAGGAAATAAAAGTAATAATAAAAATAATGAAAATGAAAATAATAATAATGAAAATAATGAAAATGAAAAACAAATTTTATTTATTTCACAAGGAGTTATTGGGAAATATTTATCTAAATTAGCTTACGAAACAGCAAATTCTTTAAATAAAAACAACAATAAAGAAAATAAAACCAATAATACTTTAAATAAAAACAACAATAAAGAAAATAAAACCAATAATAATCAAAATTACAAATTTATCTATAAACTACATCCTGGAGAATATGGAACTTGGAGAGAAAATTACGAATATCTAAACAAAGCAGTGAGTAAGTTTGATAATTTTAAAGTTGTTTATGAAAGTCAACCTCCATTATATGAATTATTTGCAAAAAGTGATTATCAGATAGGTGCATTTTCTACAGCAATCTATGAAGGACTTGCGTTTAATTGTAAAACATTTATCATAGATGTTCCAGGAGTAGAATATTTAGATGATTTAATTGATAAAAATATTGTAAAAAAAGTTAAAAATAGTGAAGAACTAATAAATTATTTAAAAGAAGAAAAAATAGATTTGAAAGAATATGATAAAGATTTCTTCTTTAAAAATTATGACAAAACTGTTTTTGGTGAAATTTTAAATAACTTAGATTCTAAAAAATATAAGTGTGATTAAATGAGTGAGTATGTGCGATTTATACAGAGGATAGGTTTAGTGGGATTAACCAATATTTTAATCTCCCTAAGTAGTCTTATTTTCATACCTATTATTACAAAATCCTTTACCACAGCAGAATATGGCATGTGGGCACAAGTAAATACAACAATCGCACTGGTTCCAAATATTGCCAATTTAGGCCTTCCATACACAATGGTAAGATTCTTATCTGCAGAAAAGGATAAAGAAAAGATAAAAGATTCTTTTTATCCAATGATTAGCCTAACATTTATTTCAACAATAATCCTATGTACACTTTTCTTAATATTTGGAAATATTATTGCAGATACACTATTTAATGGAAGTATGCAAGTATTATACATTACAACTGCAATTTCCTTCTTTGCATCTATGAATTTAATGTTAATTACTTTCTTTAGAACTTTCCAGCAAATGAAAAGATACTCATTATTCTTAGTTTTCCAAAGTTATATAGGAGTCTTTGTAAGTATTTACCTTACATATGCAGGTTATAATATTGAAACTGTTGTACTTGGTCTTTTAACAGGTTATGCTACAGTGTTTATTATGATGGCATTCTTAATTCTTAGATATCTTGGAATTGGATTTGGAAAATGGTCTAATTTAAAAGAGCAACTTGCATTTGCTATACCCACTATCCCAAGTAATGTATCTAGTTGGGTGGTTGATTCAAGTGATAAATATGTTATTGGTATCCTTATAGGATCTGTTGCTGTAGGATGTTATTCACCAGGATATGCATTAGGAAGTATATTACTAATGTTTCTCTCTCCCTTTGCTGTACTACTTCCTGCAATTTTACCAGAACATTATGAAAAAGGAGATCTTGCTGAGGTAGATAAATATCTTAGTTACTCTATGAAATACTACCTACTCTTAACTGTTCCAGCAGGAGTAGGTATGAGTGTACTTTCTAAGCCATTATTATATATTATAACAACTCCAGAAATCGCTCTTGGAGGTTATATGGTAACTCCATTTGTCTGTCTAGGGGCAATATTTATGGGAATCTATGGAATTATTAATAATATTCTTATTTTAGAAAAAAATACAATGATCCTTGGTAAATTGTGGATTTTTGTAGCTATTTCAAATATAGTTCTTAATTTATTACTTGTACCCTATTTAAACATTCTTGGAGCAGCTATTGCTACACTTTTATCCTATATTATTGCTTTTAGTGTAACAACTATTGCAAGTAGTAAAACTATGAAATTATCATTTAATATTAAAGATATACTAAAAATAGTTATTGCTTCAGCGATTATGGGAGTTGTAGTTTATAATATGAAACCAGATGGAATTATTAATGTTCTGATATCCATCCTCGTAGGTGTAATTGTATACTTCGCCATCATCTTCATTTTAAAAGCAGTGACAAGGAAAGAAATTGCAATCTTTAAAGATTTACTTCATTAAATTGAAGCTAAAATTAATTTAATCAAATGAAAATTCTAATTAAAAAATAGATTAAATGAAATTAGTAAAAATAGAATAAATGAAATTAATGAAAAATATAATAAATGAAATTAGTAAAAATATAATAAATGAAATTAGTAAAAATATAATAAATGAAATTAATAAAAATATAATAAATGAAATTAGTAAAAATATAATAAATGAAATTAATGAAAAAAAGTTTTAAAAAACATTAACAATCAAATTATTTAATTAAAAATAATTAAATAATAGATTTAAATAGAATTAATGGAATTTACCTTCTTTTTTTAACTTATCATAATGATCTTTATCTCTTGAAGAAAAGACTTTTGCAGGGTGACCTCCAGCAATTGCATATTTTGGAATGTTACTTACTACAACACTACCTGCTTGAATAATGGCTCCTTCACCAATAGTAACACCGGGAAGTATAATTACACGATTTCCTAACCATACATTATCTTCAATAATCACATCTTTAGAAATAACAGTAGAATCATAAGGGATAGCTTTACCTTCGTAATTATGACTATCAGTAATTATCATACACTCAATTCCAGAATGAAAATTATCTCCAATAATCACATCAGCTGTTCCTTGAATTTTCATACCATTAAAGTTAACATTATTTCCTAAAGAAGTTTTAGGGGTAATATAAGAATAATTGTTAACTCTTAAATCATATCCACATGATTTAGATACTCTTTTTACTCTAAAAGTATAATATTCTCTTTTAATATTTTTAATAAAATTGAAGATATTTGAAATCATATAATCACGAGATAAATTAATATATAAATAAAGTTCTTAAAAAAATAAAAAATAGCTGTTTTAAAAAATAAATAAAAAAAGTGAAAAATTAAATTATTATACTACAGAACAATCTGTAGAATAATAAGATAGAAGTCTTGCTATTTTAGCAACAGTTAATTCATCAATTCTTCTTTGGCCACGAATCATTTTATTAAATAATTCATCAATAAACAAGTCTTCATTTGTAAGAATAACATTTAAAATAGCTAAATCATCATTTACAAAACCTATAAGAGGTTCAATATAAATACCGCTAAATCCTTTATTATCTAAGAAAATAGCTAAGTCTTCATTTAATTCTAAAGCTTTACGTTTTATTTGACTATTATTTACAAAATGAATTTCCTCATTACCAAATTGGAACCTTGATTGATTATCATCATAATCAGTTTGAAGTTCTAAAGTATTTTTCCTATCCATATAATTTTGAATGGAAGCAGAATCATTTACCATTGCATCAGTTTCATTATCTGATTTTACTTTATTTTTATACTCCTTTGAATCGTATCTTTTAGATAGAATAGTAAATAATCCAGTTGGTCCAACAACTACATGGTTAATAATATCTTTAGATTGTGGTGGTTGAACTGCATAGAATACATAAAAATCACTTGGAAGAGCAAGTAATCTTTCACGAATGATTCTTCCACGAGCAATATAATTATTAAAAGTGTATTTTTTATAAATACCAAAACTTAAAATAAGAATACCTAGCGCTACAGTAATTAATACATACCATATTCCACTTACAAAGAAATAATAAGCAGCAAAAACAATTAAAACAAATGCTCCCATCAATATATAAACATCTGCATAGGTTTTTTTAGGTTCATATGCTCTATTTTGAGATTTCATTAGATCAATTGTTGCTTGATTAACTAAAGCATCATCTTCACCTGCAGTTAAGTTGCCACGTTTAACACTTTCTTCACCTTTTTTAATTAAACGTTTAACAGAGCTCTCTTTATAAAATTCTTTGTCCATTGATTTAATATAATCATCTTTAAGAATATCTATTATAAATACATAATATTTATATCTGGCAAGTTTAAATGCCTCATATTCCTCAGGACTATCGAAAACCATTTCATTTTGAACTCTTGAGAATAATTTTTGGTCTTCTTCAGATAATTCTTGTCTTCCTAAAGAAACTGGTGATTCTGGCAATTCATCTTCTGGGATATCTGTCACTTCAACTAGCCTAGCTTCTTGGCTTTCAAGTTCCTCTGCATATTGGTAAATATCACTACCATCATAATTTGATTTATATGCAAAACCAGAAGAAATGTCTCTTGAAGTTTCCATATGTCTTTTTTCTGCATGAATAGGAACTATATCATCACTATCTCCTAATGAAGAATCATATATAGAACCATAGGAAATCATTTCCCCCTCATCATAATTAGATTCTAATGTATCTACATCAGGTAAAGCTGATTCAGTTTCATAATAATAATCACTATCTAAATATTCATCACTTTGAGCATTAAGCTCTCTATGAATAGGAACAATCTCATCTAAACCATCATCAAAATTAGCTTCAGCATGAATAGGAACAATCTCATCTAAACCATCATCAAAATTAGCTTCAGCATGAATTGGTATGATTTCATCAACTTCAGACTCTGCATAAATAGGAACAATCTCATCAACTTGAGACTCTGCATGAATAGGAACAATCTCATCAACTTGAGACTCTGCATGAATAGGAACAATCTCATCGATTTCAGTTTCATCATCAATAACTATGTTTTCAGTGAGTGGGTTATCTATAAAATTAGTAGAAGTAGTAGAATAGGTTGATGTAGAATCCATATTTGAAACATAATCTAAAGATCCTCCACAACTATTACATTCAAATTCATTTATATCATCATCTTCAGTTAATTGATATTTTAATCCGCAATTTGTACAATAAACAACTATTGAATTAGAAACATTCTGCGAATTATAATCTGAGGAAACTCCTTTTTCATTATTTGAGAAATTTTCAAATTCCTCTAGATTTCCAGAACAAACAGAACATTCAAATGCATTAATATCATCTTCATCATCTAGTTGATATTTTGCACCACAGTTCTTACAAACTACCACTTTCATCTTATCCCTACTCAATTTGATTAATAATCTTAGATTTAATTAAAAAGTTTAATCGAAAAAATAATTAAAAAGATTACTTTATTAAATAAATATTAATATAATCTTTATAATTTATTAGATTTAAACATTATGTATTTATTTAATCAGAAAAATAATATTCTTTAGATTAAAATTTAAAAATTTAAAAAAATATTGATTAAATTATAAAAAGAATAAGGTAAAAATAGATTTTAAAGAAATAATTATTTTAAAATGAATAAAAAACAATAGAACAGCAAAAAATATTAAAAAATAATAAACAGCACAAAAAAGCATGCCAAAAATAAAAAAAAGCATTTAAAAAAGTTTCTTAAATAAATTTCTTATAAATTTCTAAAATTTGATTATTAATTATATCCCAATTATATTTCTCTTTGATAAGTTTTTTGCCATTTTCACCATATAATTTAGACAAACCCTCATCAAATAATATTTCTTGAATAGCAATTCTTAAAGAATCTTTATCATAATCACAAGCTAGACCAACATTTTCATCAACCCAGTTATGAATATGATTGTTTTTTGTTAAAACTAATGGTTTAGAACATGCCATTGCTTCAAGGCCACTTGTTGTAAAAGATTCATATTTAGAAGGCATGACAAATAAATCACAATCAACTAAAGCTTCTTGTTTTTCTTCTTTATATAATGGACCTGTAATAATTAGATTTTCTTCAAGAGAATATCCTTTAATCTTTTCTTCTAATTTAGATAAATAACCATCATCAGGACCGACAATAGCTAATTTAATTCTTTTACCATTATTTTTATTATCTTTATTATCACCATTTAAATGAATTAAATCATTAAATGCATCAATTAATAAATCAAGCCCTTTAATTTCATGAATTCTACCTACAAAAAGAATTAATTTATCCCCCTCATCAATATCGAATCTAGATCTAAATTTACCGTAATCCGGAAGAGTTTCATACTCTTCTAAATTTATTCCTAGTGGAACAATCTCAATTTTATCCTCATCAATACCCATTTTTAAATATTGCTGCTTTTCTACTTCACTAAGTGCAAATACGCAAGATGCATTATGAAGGATTTTAAATCCGAATATTTTATCAAAAAGATTTTTTAAACCTTCTTTTTGGAAAAAAGGAAGTACAGAGCCGTGAGCTTGTACAATGTATGGAATATTATTACGACGAGCAAAATAACTTACAATAATAGCTAAGGTCTGTCTATGTTCATGAATATGTATTATATCATAGCTTTTTATATCCATTCTAATCTTAAAAGGAGCAGATAAAGGAGTATCTAACATAGTAGAAAGTTTAAATTTATTAGATAAATTTTTAAAGTAATCGACTTTAATTCCATTAACATCTACATCATATCGGCCATTTAAGAATTTTAATCTTTCTTTACATGAATCTGAGCTAATAACTTTAATATCATTATCAATGCTCTGTTTAGATGCAATCTGATAACTTGCATTAACTACTCCCCCTGCAGATAAACAAGGATAAAAGAAATGGGCAACATGTAAAATTTTCATAAAATTCACCTTCGTTAAAACTAAATCCAATTAATTAAATTCATAGAATAGACAATATTCCATAAATTAAAATAAAAAACTAAATCAAAATTAATTAATCCTCTCATATAATACTAAAATAAAAAACTAAATCAAAATTAATTAATCCTCTCATATAAATACAAACCATTTTTATTATAAATCATAGTATAATTTTCTAGCTTAAAATTATCATCCGAAATATAATAATCAATATCGCTTGATTCTAAGAAACTTAATTGATTATCTGTTAATGGAATAGTGTACATTTTTAAAAACCAATTATAAGACCTCTGATTAAATACTGCAACATCTTTTGAAGCATAATTTGAATCATACTGGATTAAATAATCTGCAATCACTTTATTTTTATTAAAATCTTCCTTTAAGTGAACAGTTGAAGGAAATGTAAATGCAGAGAATATGCAAAATATTATTAAAATTATTGGAATAATATTTAAAAGATTCTTTTTCTTAAACTCAAAAAACTTAAATCTAGAAGCGAAATCTAATATCCCATTAATAGCAAAAATTACAAAGTAAATAAAAGCTGGAAATACAGTTATAATATATCTATTTACCTTAATATTCAAAAATGTAAAAAAGATAAAGTAAACTAAAAACCATGCTAAGAATAAAATATTTGAGGAATATAATTCTCTATTAATATCATTTTTCTTTAAGAATGCAAACAGAATAACTAAATCAACTAATAAAATAGTTATTGTTATAATTGAATTTATCTTAAAACTTAAAATTGAGATAAATAATAATAAAACAAATAAAATACCTACAAAATACTTAAAATATTTTTTTATATATTTATTGTTCAATCCATTAAACTCTCTTAATTCATTATCACTTTTTAAATCTTTATCACTTAGTCCATTAAACTCTTTCAATTCATTATCACTTTTTAAATCTTTATCACTTAGTCCATTAAACTCTTTCAATTCATTATCACTTTTTAATTCACAATTTAACTTGTTTTCCCTAAGATTATCAAACCTAAAATCCTTTTTTCTTTTGCTATTAAATAAATTATATATAAATAAGAAAATTCCAATAGCAAATAGTCCAATTAGCAAATATGATACATAGTTTGAGCCAAATAATATAGGTATTACTCCATCAAATTTTACATTATCTGAAAATAAGAAATTTGGAAAATCATGAAGATAGAAAAACGTATCATTTGTATAGGCATTATCAATAATTTCTCCTTTAGAACCTGAAGCAAATGTAGAAGTTTGAGTTAAAAATGACAAATTAGAGCCATAATTTAAAATTGAAGCTGAGAATAGAATTATTAAAATTAAGGCTAAAATGCAAGATTTTAATATATTTCTAAATTCTTCACTTTTTAGGTATAATCTAATTTTTAGAAAAAATTCTTCTCTATTTAAAAATAATAAATCTAAATTACTAAAGAAATCATGATAAGAAATATAATATAATACTATCAAAGGTAATAAAAATAATGCTGTATAACGTGTGAAAATAGCTAAAACTAATAAAGGAATTGCAACTTTATAATATTTTGAATCTTCATCAATAGCAAGAAGTGTGAAAATAATTACCCATATAGATAAAGCAGCTGCAGGTACATCTAATGTCCCATTTGCCCACCAAAGTAAATTAAGAGAGAAACTGCCAAAAAGAAATGCACCACAAAGAGATAATAAAGAACTAAACTTATTCTTTAGAAGTACATAGATGCCAATATTTCCAAAAATACAGAAAACGCCAGTTACTAAGTAAAGAGATATTTCAGATAAAAAGCCCAGTCTAAATAAAATAGATGTTAAAAAGCAGATGAAAGGAGCCAAATACAAATATAAAATACTGGAAGAATAGCCTGCAAAAACCAATGAATTAGATAAATAAATAAAAACATCTGAACAATATATTCCAATATATTCGTTAAGATTTATAAGGACATATGTAATGAGAATACTGAAAACTGTTAAAATAAATAAATATAAAAAATCATTTCTAGAGATATTCAAATCCTCAAAAACACTTTTAAAAGCCATTTTAACACTATTCCCATCACTATTGTTCCAATTTAAATATGATAACATTATTTAAAAACTATTCTAAAAACTATACAAAATTAAAAAAATTAAAAGATCCTACTACAAATGCTAGAAAACTAATTAACATAGCTATTTTTAGATTTTTAGAAACTTTTGTACATGTTTCTTCAGAAGGATTTAATTTTAAACTATATGCACTATATAAAAAAATGACTATTGGAATAATCATAATAATCATATAAGAAATATTAAAAATTTTAAAAATATAAAGAATGGGACAGATTAAAGTTGTAGCAACGATCAAAATAATTGATATAAATGAGGGAATTCTCTTGCCATATAAAATTGGAAAAGTTCTTGCACCCTCTAATTTATCACCTTCAATATCCTCCATATCTTTAACAATTTCACGAGCTAAAGTCATAAAAACAGCAAATAATCCTAAGTAAATTGAAATAAATAAAATATTTAATGACTCTGTAGCACAGGCTATGACAGTACCTGCAATAACAAAGCAGAAGCCTGTTAAAATAGCAACAGTAATATTTCCTAGTAAAGGCATCACTTTAAGGTTTTTTGCATATAAATACATTATAATTACTGCAGGAATAACAATTACAGAAGGCCAAATAGAATTTACCAAATAACTATCAATGATACTTAATATGATTCCAATTCCAAATAATAAATAAGAGTAATTTCTTGCATTTTTAAGACTAATTCTTCCTGATGGAATTGGACGATTAGGCTTGTTAATTTTATCTATTTTATAATCAAAAACATCATTAATAGTATTTCCTGCTCCAGTAGATACAAATACAATTAAAGCACAAAGTATTATAGCTAAATCATAATAATGACCAACAAACATCATCAAAATTACAGCAATAGCTGCCATAATTGCATTTCCTGGACGAATTATTTCTAAATAAGCATTCATATAATACCTCACTATTTTCCAATATAAACTATATAACTTTATAAGTATAAATTTATTTATTCTATCTATTATCTAAGTCATTGAATTAATCATTTTATTACTAAAGTCATTAAATTAATCTATCCATTATTAAAGTCAATGAATTAATCATTTTATTACTAAAGTCATTAAATTAATCTATCTATTATTAAAGTCATTTAACAAATCTGCGAATTTTTTTGCCATATTTTCCATAGAATAATCTTCAATATTAATATCTGAATTAAACTTAACTGTTCCGTTTTCAATAAATTCATTATACATGTTTAGTAAAACTTCTTTAGTTGATTCTAAATCAGAAACATGATACCCTACCTTTGTTTGATTGATTAAATCTTTTAAAGAACCTTCTTTATAACCAATAGATAAAACAGGTTTTTTTAATGCGAAGTATTCATAAATCTTACCTGGAATAAACATTTTTTCCTTTTCATTATCCCAAGATATTAATAAGAGAACATCACTATCCAATTGTCTTTTTAAAACTTCTTCATGAGATATTTTACCACCGATTTTAAGAATATTTAAAAGATTGTATTGGCTAGCTATTTCTTCTAAGTTAGTACTATCCCCATAAAATTCAATAGAGAATTTAGAGGAATCTAATTTATATTCATCTTCTAATTGACGAATAGCTTTAAATAAATTACTAGGATCTCTTTTTCCACCATATAATGATCCCGCATAAATAAATTTTAGTTTATCTGAAGAAGAATTTGAAAAATTTGAATTAAGCAAATTATCTTTATTAACTAATAAATCATCTAAATATTTAAAATCATCTTCATCATAACCAGATAAAATTGGAACTATTTTATTATTTGGATGTAAAGTTTTTAATGTTTTTGAAGCTAAATCTGTAGTAGTTGTTAAAATATCTGTATTTTCAAAGGTTTTTAACTCTAATCTCATCTCAAAATACTTTCTTATAAAAGTATGTGAAACATAAGGATTTAAATTCCAAAGATCCCTCAAATCAGCTATCCAAAAAATATCATATTTATCTTTTAAACCTTTTGCAACAGTGTGACATGTAATTGGCCATGAAGAACTTATAATCCCATAGATTTCTTCTTCTTCAATGATTTTAGAAGCCTCTTTAAATGCAGAATTATACCAATATTTCATAGCATCAGGATATGCAAAAACTTCACCAGCTATTGAAATAGCTTTAGAAACTATTGGATTAGAAAAAGATGTGGAATCTTTTAGTTTATCTTCCACATTACTATTTTTTAAATCTTCTTTAGATTCATATTTAAAATCATTTTTAAAATTATTATTATCACTATCACCATTACTATTACTATTACTATTACTATTACTATTACTATTACTATTACTATTACTATTACTATTACTATTACTATTACTATTACTATTACTATTTGAGTCAATAGACAGTTTAAATTTATTTAAAAAATGAGCAAACATATCTTCATAATCGGTGTAAATGATTCTGCAATTTAAATCATTATTTTCTTTAGGAATAAAACCTAAATCTGGAACTATTATAATAGGTTCCCATCCAAATTGAGGTAAATATTTTGCTAATGCTCTTAAACGTTTAGAGGCAATCTCATTTACCTGATTGAAATAAAATGCTATTAAGATAACTTTTTTCATTTAACCACCAACTAAGAAAAACTTAGCTAAATTTATAAATCTTATTTGATATGTTTTAAAAAGATTTATATAAACAATAAATAATATATTAAAATAATTATAAAATATATTTATACAACAATGTTTATATAAATTTTTAAAAATTATATTTTAAATAAAAAAAAAATATATTTAAAGTAAAAAAATTACATTTTAAGTAAAAAAAAAAAAAAAATATATTTAAATTAAAAATTACATTTTAAGTAAAAAATATATTTAAATATATTGATATAGATAACTTCTATAATATAACTTTTATAAAAATTTTTATTATTAAAATTACTGGTGAAAATATGAGTAAAATTAAAATAGCCGTTGTAGGAATTGGAAACTGTGCAAGCTCACTTATACAAGGAATTCATTATTATAAAGATAAAAACCCTAAAGATGCAATTGGTCTTATGCACTGGAAAATTGGTGAATGGGATCCAACAGATATTGAAGTAGTAGCTGCTTTTGATATTGATGAGCGAAAAGTAGGAAAAACTATTGATGAGGCTATTTTTGCAAAGCCTAATTGTACCACTATATTCCAAGCAGAAATCCCTAAAAGTGATGTGAAAGTTTGTATGGGACCTGTTTTAGATGGTGTAAGTGAACATATGACTGATTTTGAAGATGATTATACATTTAAAGTAGCAGATTGCAAACCAGTTGATGTGGTTGAAACCTTAAAAGAAAGTGGTGCGGAAATATTACTCAGTTATTTACCAGTTGGTTCTGAAGAAGCTGCAAGGTTCTATGCACAATGTGCTTTAGATGCAGGAATTGCTTATATTAACTGTATGCCAGTATTTATTGTAAGTGATTCAGAATGGGATGCGAAATTCAGAGAAAAGGGACTTCCAACAGTTGGTGATGATATTAAAGCACAAATTGGTGCAACTATTACTCACAGAACTTTAAGTAATTTATTTAAAGAAAGAGGAGTTAAGTTAGACCACACCTATCAAATTAATACCGGCGGAAATACTGACTTTATGAATATGCTAAATAGAAAACGTTTAGACTCTAAAAAAGAATCTAAAACTGAAGCAGTTCAATCAGTACTTGCAGAAAGAATGAATCCTAATGACATTCACATTGGCCCAAGTGATTATGTACCATGGCAAAAAGATAACAAAGTTTGTTTCTTAAGAATGGAAGGTAGAACATTTGGTGATGTGCCAATGGAAATTGAACTTAGATTAAGTGTGGAAGATTCACCAAACTCCGCAGGATGTGTAATTGATGCAATCCGTTGTTGTAAATTAGGCTTAGAAAGAGGAATTGGTGGACAATTAACATCCATTTCATCCTATGTTATGAAACACCCTCCAATACAATTTAATGATGATGAAGCAGCAGCAAATGTTGAAGCATTCATTAATGGAGAAATAGAACGTTAATTAGAATATTAAGAATTTATTTCTTAAGTTTTTAACTTTTCTACTTTTTAATATTTTAACTTTTTCATGATTTTTCTTATATTTTAAGTTATCTTTCTATTATATTTAATTATCTTTCTATTATTCTTACTTTTCTTCTATTAGACTATTTTTAATAATTTAAAAATTATTTAATCTTATTTTTATCATTAACTAAATTTATTTATCTATTAAAAAAATACTTAATCAAATCTGTTAAAAAAACACTTAATCAAATTAATAGAATTAGAATAAAATAGATAAGTATTATTAGTAGTTATAACAATAAATAGTAATATAATGTAAATTAATCTTATGTGTTTTATAAATGACATTATTTATAAAAATAAAAAAGTCATTTTTGTAAATTTTTTATAAATTTTTTATAAATCTTTTATAAATTTTTTTGAAATTTTTAAATCATATTTATTGAAAATATTTGAAAATTTTAGTGAGGTGTAAAGATGAAAGTAAAAATTACAGAGACCGCATTCAGAGATGCACACCAATCCCTTTTAGCAACTAGAATGAGAACTAGAGATATGCTGCCTATTGCTGAAGAAATGGATAAAGTTGGATATCATGCTATTGAAGCATGGGGTGGAGCTACCTTTGATACTTGTATAAGATTTCTAAACGAAGATCCATGGGAAAGATTAAGAATATTAAAAGAAAACTTTACTAAAACTCCATTACAAATGCTCCTTAGAGGTCAAAACCTATTAGGATACAAGCATTATGCTGATGACATTGTAACTAAATTTGTAGAAAAATCCTATGAAAGTGGTATTGACATTTTTAGAATTTTTGATGCAATGAACGATACAAGGAATATGGAACAATCTATTAAAGTAGCTAAAGCACAGGGAGCCCATGTTCAAGGAACTATCAGTTACACTATTAGTCCAGTGCATACTGTAGACAAATTTGTGGAATTTGCTAAAGAACTTGAAGCTTTAGAATGTGACTCAATAGCTATTAAAGATATGGCAGGGTTAATTAATCCAGCAACTGTTTACGAGTTAGTTATAAGATTAAAAGAAGAAACTGATTTATTAGTTAACTTACATTCACACTGTACCAGCGGTATTACTCCCATTAGTTATTATGCCGCTTGTCAAGCAGGAGTGGATATTTTAGATACTGCAATTTCACCTATCGCTTGGGGTACTTCCCAACCTCCAACAGAAAGTATTGTAGCATCATTACAAGGTACTGAATATGACACTGGTCTTGATTTAAAAGCATTAAACCAAATTAAAAAATACTTCGAAAGTCTTAGAGAAAAATACGAAGGATACATAGATCCAATTAGTGAAAGAATTGATACTGATGTATTAATGTACCAAATCCCTGGTGGAATGCTTTCTAACTTGATTTCACAATTAAAACAACAAAATGCATTAGACAGATACCAAGATGTATTAGAAGAAATGCCTCGTGTAAGAGAAGATATGGGATTCCCTCCTCTTGTAACTCCAACAAGCCAAATTGTTGGTATTCAAGCTGTAATGAATGTTATAAATGGAGAAAGATACAAAATCGTCTCTAACGAAGTTAAAGAATATATGAAAGGTAACTATGGACGTTCTCCAGCACCAATTAATCAAGAAATTGCTAAAAAAATCATTGGTGATGAAGAGCCTATTGAATGCAGACCTGCAGATTTAATAGAACCAGAATATGAAAAATTCAAAAAAGAAGGGGAAGAGTTAGGAATAATCAAAAAGGAAGAAGACATTCTTACTCTTGCAATGTTGCCTCCAGTTGCTAAACAGTTTTTAAAAGGTGAACTTGAAGAAGAACCATTCCCTGAGGCTCATAAAATTGGAGACTCTGGTGAAAGTGATTTTGGAGCCATTCCAACCGAATACTCTGTAGAAGTTGATGGAGATGTTTTTGATGTTAAAATCATGCCTACCGGATACTTACAAATCGAAGCGAATAAGGATGGAAACATAGGACCAATAACAGGTGCGCTTACTGCATCTATGCAGGGTATGGTACTTAAAATCAAAGTGAATACTGGAGATAAAATCCAAAAGGGCACTGTAGTTGCAGTTCTTGAGGCTATGAAAATGGAAAACGATATCTATGCTGAAGAAGACGGTATTGTAGAACAAATCTTCATAGAGGAAGGAGATACTGTAAATGCAGGAGACAACTTAATGTTGATTAAGCCTTTAGAGGAATAATGGTAATCATTTTACCATTTTTTTATTTTTTTTATTTTATTAAAATATTTTCAATCTCCCTACACCTTTTTAATCACTTAAAACCACTAAAACACAAATCGTTAATAAATTATTAGTTCCTTTCAATGAAATATTCAAGTTTAATAAAACTATTTCTTTAAATTTAAAATTAGAAAGAGCTGGAAAAAATAATAAAGAGAACTAAAATATAATATTATCCATTTCCAATTCCTAAAAAGAAATAATCATAAGTATTATCTAATGTATCTGGAGCCATCCAAGGATAAGTTTTAGCTAAATATTCTTTTATTTCATCACAACGTGTAATTACATCTGCTTTATTTGCAAATTTCTGAGATCTGAAATAATCATTTAAATCATCACTAATCTCACGAGATTCCTCATATAAGTACATTAAATGAGCTGTTGGAACATTAGGTAAAATATCATGAAGTATTTCAACAGGAATTAAATCAAAATGATTAGCAATTGCAAAATTAAAAATCACATTTAGCAATAAATCTTTTGTATCAAGAACAAAACGCTTTTGAATAGAATCTGCTTGTTCTTTAGAAATTACTCCATCTTTTAAAGCTCTGTCTACATCTGTTTCAACAACTATCTGAAAAGATTGATTATATTTACCTTGTTTTAATCGAATAGCAAATATGACCATAGAAATAATCGATAAAGAAGCACATATTAGAGAAATTATTTCTAATAAATCAGATTTAAGATAGAACTCATTATAAATCCATAAAACAATAGCTAACATGATAAAAAATCTTGAAATGAATGCTAAGTTTAAACTTGGAAGTTTCATATTTTCACATATAATAGTTATAATTAGTCCTATTTATAAATTTGGTAAAAATTATTAAATCTTAATTAGGTTTATTTATAAATCTAGTAAAAATTATTAAATCTTAATTAGCTTTATTTATAAATCTAGTAAAAACTATTAAATCTTAATTAGCTTTATTTATAAATTTGATTTATATAAAATTGATTATTTCCTACTGTCTATTATTCTCTAAAAAGTCACGAATCATTGTATTTGCAACATCTCGAACTTCAATTAAAGGAATATCTTGTTCTACAGATATTCTACGTAAATCTTCATATTCTGCCCTATGGGAAATTATTTCATCACCAATTAAACCTATTTTAAAGTTTATTGTATAAACATGATTCCCTACATTAATATCTAAAGGAACAAATTGCCTCTCAGCAACTCCCCTATGAGTATTTTCAGAAATTCTAATACCTAAAGTACCAGTCTCTTTAAATAAAATATTAACTAAATGATCAACTAAATTTGGCTTAGAAATAATCTTTATTAAATGCCCTGGCCTATTTTTCTTCATAGTAATAGGAACCATAGAAACATCAGAAGCTCCTTCGATTAATAATAAATCAAACAAGAACCCTAATTCCTCTCCAGACATATGGTCAATATTTGTTTCAATAACTGAAATTCTATGTTTTTCATTTGTCTCTTTTGACTTAATAACTCTTAATATATTTGGGAAATCAAAATCTTTTGAACCACAGCCATATGCAATTTCTTCAGGAGACAAGATCGGAGCAAATTCTAAAAATTCATCACAAAGTTCCATATATAAAGCACAGCCAGTAGGTGTTGCAAGTTCACTATTTATAGGACCTCCAATACATTTAGCTTCTCCTTTTGAAAAGTCTCCAAATTCATCATCACTTAATCCTTTAAGAATATCTATAGTTGCAGGAGCTGGAACTGGGATTATACCATGAGCAGTTTTAACTACTCCTCCACCTACTGCAATAGGAAGTCCAACTACCTTATCTTTATCCATACCTAAGTCATAATAAGCACAAATAGAACCTAAAACATCCGCAACTGCATCTGCAGCCCCAACTTCATGAAAATGAACCTCTTCAAGAGTTTTACCATGAACTTTTGATTCAGAAATAGCTATTCTCTTAAATACCAATTTAGCCCTTTCAACCATTTCATCAGTTAAATTTTCAATATCTGCAAATTTTAAAAGGTCAATTTTTTCTATAAACTCTGGAAAATGAATGTGATGATTGTGTTCATGCTCTTCATTAATAGTTTTTACATTACAAAATGTAGCATCAATTCCAGCTTTATTTACTTTAGTTAAAGATACTTTCACCTCACCAAAGTCAATTGCTACATCTTCCATAAGATTTTTTATTTTTTCACCATCAGCTCCTAAATCTACTAGAGCTCCAATAATCATATTCCCAGAAATTCCTGCATTCTGAGGATCTATAATATAAGCCATAAAATTACTTCCTTAAGTTTTAAAAAATCATAATAAATATTAATAAAAATGAAAAGTTATTTATATTAAATTTTCTAATAATATCTGAACTAATATATATAATTACAATTAAATAATATTTGTTATAAAAATATATCTATTAAAATATTTTAATCGATTAAGAATTATAAAAGTCAATTAGAAATAAAAATTCAAAAAAGATTAATATTGTATAATAATTAAAATTTAAAAAAGAGGAATCTGATGGCTAAAAAAAATAAAAACATTAAAGAAATCAAAAGCATCAAAAATAAATTATTAAATGGGGAATTGATAAAAAATGAAGATGTTTTGTATATTAATAATCCAAATTATTTTTTAACATTCAGCGATTTAGAAATTAGTGATGGAATCGATATAATTGAAAATATTATGGTTCTATCAGATGATTATATAAGCTTTAATAGGCAAAATGAAGATGAAACATTAACAGATGTTGAATTGATGGAAATTACTGAAGAGTATAAAGAAAATAAAGCTATTGATGGAGGGTATATTTGCCAAAGCTTTGATAAAATAGACTATATAATTAATTCTTACAATGACATAACTGTTATTACAGTAATTTCTAATGATCTTGAAGTTCAAGAATTCTTTAATGAATTAAAAGTAGTAAATAGTTGGAAAGGATTTAACAATGCAAAGGTTGATTTTGGACAAATAATCCTATTAAACCATGCATTTAGTCCAAAATTACTTATACAGCTTTATAAAACAGCTATTAAACAAAAAACTAAATTCTTTGAATCTCTTCATCTGCCAATACATATAAACAATATTTTAAATAATGAAGATTTCTTAGTTATTGCATCCAATCTTCCAGAAGAAACTTTAAACCAAGATTATATTATGGAAATTGGTTTAGATATAACCAATATGGAATATGAAGATGATAATATAGATTTAGATGAATTTATTGAAAGAATTGAAGATGCAGTTGTTATAAGCTGTGAAGATGCATTAGAAAAGATTAATTTAAAAATGGGAATATTAGATTATCTAGTTAGCAAAGGTATTCTTATTGGAGATTTAATTGAAGTGGGAACAAGCCTTTTAGAAGATGTAGAAGCAAGTGATGAATTAAAAGAAAAATTAGAAAACCAACTACTTAAATCAATAAGTGATAGAAACATTAACGCTCTTTTAATGGGAGCTATTAGAATGGAAGAAGACATCCAAAAAGGAAGAGTTCGTGAAATAAGCTTAAATGAAAAACTAATTCATTTCTATCCAGATGAACTTATTGGTGCTACAATTGCTAATCAAATAGCTGGAACAAAAGCTATATTAAACTTTAGAAGATATTCTAAAAATAAACCTGGAATATTATATGGATTAGGACCAATTTTGTCAAATACTTTTGCTGGTTTAATTGCAGGCTCCATAACCAAGACACTTGAAGAATGAAATTATTAAATAATAGATTGGCAGATTTGATGATATGAAAGAAAAGAACAATGATGATTATTTTGAAAAACAAAATCCTTCTATCCTACGTTCAATAGGGGGATTATTAACTTTTTCAACAATCCTACCTTTAAATATTTACACAACAATTGATGAAATGGCAAAAATTACTTGGTTTTGGCCAATTATAAATGGAATTATAGGGCTAATAGCTACAATTATTGCTTTTATATTAATAGAATACATACATTTTGATGCATTATTGATAGCCACCATAGTTTATGGATTTTTATTAATTATTAATGGATTTAACCATTTTGATGGGCTGATGGACTTTGGTGATGGGATAATGGTTCATGGAAGTCCTGAAAAAAAATTAAGTACTATGAAAGACCCTATGACTGGTGTTGGTGGAATAGTTAGTGGATTTATAGTAGGAACCATTACAATTGCATCATATTGTTCTCTGATTGATTATGCATATGCAATTAACTTAGATTTAATTTTATTAATTATAGTTGCAGAAATTTCTGCTAAAATAGGATTAACAACTTGTTGTATAAGTTCTAACCCATCAGAGGATGGGATTGGAAAATACTTCATTAAGTATATGAACTTTAAAAATTATGTTTTTGGATTAATTATTTCCTTTTTAATTTCTCTATTACTTAGTTCAACTATAGGATTCCAAATAGGTATTATGGGTATTATTGGTGGAGCATTTGGTGGTGCTTTAACTTCATTAATTGCAAACAAACATCTTAAAATTGCAAATGGAGATGTTCTTGGAACTTCTAATGAATTAGCTAGGCTTTTCTCATTACTAGCAATGTTAATTGTAATTTCAACAAGTTTTACTACCTTAATCTAATCAAACAGATTTTAAACAGTTTTAATACCTAATTTAATACTAAAAATAGTATTTTAAGAAAGTTAGTGCTTATAAATTGAAAAAATATTAAAAAATGATTATATAGACTCCCAGATTTTTCACATTTTTACAGGCTTTTGTAGGTCTGTTTTTGTGGTTTAACCTTGTAATGTGATGATTCAGCTAAAACAACATTTAAATATACTGTTCTTTTTATCGTGTGTATATTTGTGTATATTTCACATGTTGAGTCCATCTTCAGATATGGAAGTCTTCTATTTTGCCTCTTATTTGGTTTTTATTTTTACTATGAAAAATCATAGGATATTGAAAACATAGAAAATAATAACAAAAAATACCCTAATTTTTAAAAAAAATCTAGGATTCTAATTTATTTTAATAATCATATAATTTCTTTGCAATTTCATTTAATATAAAAAAACAAAAAATAGCAAAATTAGATAAATTTCTAAAAGTGCAAAGATATAGCTTATCAAAATAAAATATAAGAAAAAATATATATTAAATTAAAAAATATTAATAAGGCTTTGGAATAACTGTTTTAATGCCATTTATGTCTTTAACATAAGCATCTATACCATATACTTCTTTTATAGTGTTAACATTAATAATATCTTCACCACCACAACTAAAAACCTTTCCATCTTTTAGTAGTATAAATTTATTAGAATATCTTAATGCTAAATTTATATCATGTAAGACAATTATTGGAGTTATTTTTTTATCTTTTGCTATTGTTTTAAGTAAATTCATTACATCATATTGATTTTTTAAATCCAAGTCACTTGTAGGTTCATCAAGAAGAAGAATTTCAGGATCTTGAACAAGTGCACGAGCTAAAACAACTTTTTGTAACTCCCCTCCACTAAGTTCATTAATATATCTTAATGCATATGAGTTTATATTTAATAATTTCATCATATTTTTTGTTATTTCAATATCTTTTTCTGATACATTCCATGTTATATATGGTCGTCTGCCTAATAAAATAGCATCAAAAACAGTTGACCTTTCAACTGAAAATTTTTGTGGTACATAAGCAATTTTCTGTGCTATTTTAAAGTTGTCAATATTTTTAATATCTTCATCATTTAAAGAAATAGAACCACTTTCATAATTTAATATTTTATTTATACATTTTAAAAGTGTAGATTTTCCAGATCCGTTAATTCCTAAAATAGAAACAAAATCTCCCTCTTCAACTGTAAAATCTATTCCTTTTAATATTTTCATATCTTTATACGAAAACTCCATATTATTAACTGATAAAAGCATATAATCACTTAATACCTCATTTTTATAATTATATAAAGAAACATAGGGGCTCCCATAAATGCAGTTATTATACCTACAGGTAAAATAATTGGTGCTAGAATTAATCTTGATAATGTATCTGAGATTAATAAAATCAAAGCCCCTAATAGTCCTGATGATGGAATTAAAAATCTATGGTCATTACCAAGAATTCGTCTCATAATATGTGGAGCTATTAATCCTACAAATCCAATAACCCCTAAAAAAGCAACAGTTAATGCAGATGTGAAAGAAGATAATAATAAACCAATTAATCGAATTTTTTCAGTGTTAATTCCAAAACTTTTAGCAGTAGTCTCTCCTGCAGAAAGACTATTATAATCCCAAGAATGATAAATAAAATAACTTATACTTGGAATAAGTATTATCAACATAATCCAAAAATCATTCCAAACAGCCCTACTAACATCCCCAAATGTCCAAAATATAGTTGCAGCAACTTGAGTATCACTAGCAAAATACTGTAAAAACATAGTTCCTGCTGAAAATAATGCACTCATTGCAACTCCAGCAAGTATCATTACTTCAGGAGCTAAATTTCGAATTTTAGAAATTATAATTATTGCAACAACACCAATCAAAGCACCTAAAAAAGCAAAAAACACTGTTAAATAAGGATTATTTAATATTACAGCATCTGCTTGAGAACTATACAATGTTCCTGCACCTAAAATAATTATAGAAAATGATGCTCCAAAAGCAGCACCCTGTGAAATACCCATTGTATAAGGACTTGCAAGAGGATTTCTAAGTACACATTGCAGTATTGTACCCTCAACACCCATAAAAATTCCTGCAACAATAGCAACAACAATTCTTGATATTCTAATATTCCAAATTATTGATGAATCCTTTGTATCAAAAAAAATAGATAATACTATCTCTTTAAAACTTAAATTAGTAGCACCGACTTTTATTGAAAATAGAGATACTATTAATAATAATATAAATAAAATCAAAATGATTATAAATTTTCTATTTATATAGTCTTGGTATGATTCAGTACTTAATTTCAACTATCTCACTTTTTTTGCAATTATTATTTTATCTTCAGCTGTTGTTCCAAAAGAGGCATTATGATGATTAATTGGGAATATATCTAAAATATCAAAGCCAAGATTTTCTAAATTTTTTAAATAGGAATCATAAGATAAATCATTTTTAAATGTATATCTTATTTTTCCTTTATTCGATTTATCAAAGTTTGTAAAATTCCATTCTAAATTATTTAAAATATCATCTAAATTTAACTCTTTTTTAGTTGGAAAATATTGTTTATTTATAAAAAGTCCATTTATGTTTAATGAATTATATATTTTTTCTGCAATTTTTGCATTTTTTCCACCAGGATTATAGGAAGAGAATATTATATCATAAGAACCTTCTAAATCATCTTCATAGAAATTTCCAGGAATCAGAATTATATCTGAATTATATTTATCACAAAAATTTTTAGTTTCAGTCAATACATCTGGAAAGTCAAACACAAATGCTTTTAAATTTGGATTTAATTTTTTAAATCCAATAGCATACAAACCATGTCCTCCTCCAATATCTAATAATGTTTTAGAATTTTTAAATTCAACATAGTTTTTAACTATATTTAAAGTTTCTTGCAACTCTCCAGATACTGCATCCTCAGCCATTGCTTTAATAATAAATTTAAAAAAATTTTCATCCTGCTTTATTTCTTTAGAATGCAAAATATTCTCTAAGTCATTCCAATATGCCAAAGGTTGATTTAAAGATTTTATTATTGTTTTTCTTTGGAAATGAGAATTTGAGTTTAGATAAATATTAGAAATCTCTTTATTCTTGTAATTTCCATTATTTTCCTCAATTAATCCTAATTTAACTAAAGATTCTAAAATATAGTAAAATACATCATAGTCTATTGAAAACTTATTAGAAAGTTCTAAACAACTATGTTCTTTTTCTAAAACATCAAATAAACCCATATTCACTGATGCTTTTATAATATTAAATACTTTAATTCCTTTTGTTGCAAAATTTAAAATTCTTTCAAATTCTAAAACAGAAATTGAAGGTTCTTCCATTATATCCATAAACATCATCCAAAGATTAAATTAAATTGTTGTCGCTTCAAATGCATTATAATGAGATATTATATTTTTTGCAGTCTCTCCACCATTTTCTCCATTGAATTTAATGAATATTTCCTCAGTTTTTTTATCTACATCAACATCCTTAAATTCATCAGGATATAAAATTTTACCAACATAATAAGAATTTGCAAACATTTCTTCCTTATTATAGCTATATAAACAGTAAGTTAATAAATTATAAACTTTTTTATTCTTTATAGCACTTATGTTTTTATAATCTGGGTTTTTAGAAATATCATCTTTAATAACTTGATTACTTGCACCTTCAATAAAAATATAATCAGGATCCCATTTAATTAATTGTTCTTTATCTATTTGAATCGCATGTAGAGTTGCATTGTCCCCACCAACTCCACTTACAACATTTGTAGCATTTAAATGCATGAAAGAAGGGTAATAAGGATTAGTAGAAGTTATACTATGAACACCATAAAATGCTTGTCCTGCAACATATACTTTTTTATCTTTATTAGCATTATTAGTTCTATCTTTAAGATCCTTTTCAATTTCATCCATATAATCAATTAATTCTTTAGCTCTATCTTCTTTGGATAAAACTTTCCCCATCATAGTTAATGATTTTTTATATTTTTCCATTTGTTCCTCTGTTCCAACAGATCCAACATAGCTAACAATTGTTGGAATACCTGTTTTATTTTGAATTAAGTTAGCTTGTTCTGGAGTTCCTGCAAATACAACATCTGGTTTAAGACTTGATAGCTTTTCATAATCAACAGTATCTGTTTTTGCATTACCAATTATTGGTAATTTCATTAAATCTTCATTAGATTTCATATATGGTAACTCATTACCCCAAGCGCCTTGAGAATTAGATTCTATCTGTTCAATTCCCACAATTTTATCTTCTGCATCAAGATAAACAATCTCTCTTGCACTACATCCAACACCTACAACTTTTTCCACATTAGCAGGAACATTAACTGTTCTTCCAGCCATGTCTTCTACTGATATCATTCCATTTGAACTTTCATTAGAGTTATCATTATAATTAAATGCTAAAATAGCAATTATAGCAATGACAACAACAATACCAACATATAATATTTTTTTATCCATTTTGACACCTATAAAATAACAATATTTTAAAAGTATTACTTAAATAACTAAAAATAGCAAATTAGTAATACAAAAAAGTATTTAAATAATACTTTTATTATTTAAAGTTATTTTTTTATTACTATTTAAATATTATTAAAAATATTTAGGGTTTTGAATTTTTTAGTTTTCTGAAAGTTTTTATGGTTTTAAATTGTCTTTTGGAAAAATAAAAAGAAGAATCTCTATTTATTAAGTATTATTTTATATAAGTCCAATATCCATTCAAAGAGCAAATATCTCTTCTTTTCTTGATTATTCCTATTTTTTTAAAAGTTTTCTAAAATCCCTTCAAAAAAGTTTTGCATTGATTAAAACTCCATGAATGGATTAAAATACAAATCAGATTTATAGAATCCTAATCCATTTACGGTTGTTGCTTTAAATCCAATACAATAACCTTTAGATGATGAATAGCTCCATTTTTGATATTTAATTTTTGAAGATGTTCTTTAGTCTTTTTATTTCTATGAAAATTAATATCTAAGTCCATTAGAGTCTCATCCAACAATGAAAATCTTTTTTTCATCTTCTTTTTATCATATTTCTTGAGTTTAGGATTCTGTTTAAAGATTTTAAAAGTTTTTTTAGAGTTTATTCTTTATTAAAAAATTTTATAAAACTTAATTTAGAGTTAAAAGTTCTGAAAATATTAAAATGTTTTTAGGAGATATTTTTTAAATTTAAATTCATTTTATAATAAAATGAAATCTTAAATCTGAAGATCATTACTTATAAAAATGATTAAAAGTAAATATTGTTCTATTTAAATTTTTAAATCCATAAGATACTAATATCATTTTTTAGATTTTTCTAGAATCCAATAATTTTAAATATTTCTTTTAACAAAGTATAATTTGGGCCTTCAATATCTAAATTTAATCTATGCTTCATTATTATCATAAATAATATATTTATAAAGTATTTTATTTAAATTTAACTATATTTAAGACCTATTTTTTTATATAACCAAAAATACAATTGTATTTTTAGAAATAAAACTAATTTTTTACGATAATGAATAAAAATACAGAAAATTCAAACCCCCTAAAATTATTATATTATTAAAAGAAGAGTGAAAAAATGAATATTAATGTTTTAAGATTAGATCATAGAATTGGAAGAGATACTCGTATTACAACACATGTATGTTTAACTGCAAGGGCTTTTGGAGCAAGTAAAGTATGGTTAGCTGGAGAAGAAGACCATAGCATGATGAAAAGTGTTAAAGACATTGCAAACAGGTGGGGAGGAGACTTTGAAATAGAGTATAATAACTCTTACATGGAAGTAATAATGAACTGGAGAGAAAATGGAGGAAAAATAGTTCATTTAACTATGTATGGTTCTCAAGCTCATGAAATTGTAGATGAAGTTCGTGAAACTGGTGAGGATATATTAATCATTGTTGGTGGAGCAAAGGTATCTACAAAAGTTTATAAAAATGCTGATTGGAATGTTTCTGTAACTACACAACCTCATTCTGAGGTTGCAGCACTTGCTATTTTCCAACATTTATTAATGGATGGAAAAGAATTTGATTTAGAATTTGAAAATCCTGTATTTGAAGTTATTCCAACAGCTCATGGAAAAAATGTAAATATTCATGATGAAAATAGGAAAATCCATAAAGAAGAGTAATTATTATTTATACCTATTAAAAAATAATAATTTTTAAGCTTTATTTTTCAATTTTTAAACCTAAGAAATAAAATCATCTAATCGTTTTAAAGCTTTCATTTTATCATATTTATCTAATTTTGCTTGATAAAGAGCATCTTTTACAGTAGATATAGAATTATCATAAGTATCCCTATCAACAGGATAGGGAAAGCCATCTTTACCTCCATGACTAAAAGAATATTTAACAGGATCTCTCCAACTAGCAGGTTCACCAAATACTAAATCTGAAATTAATGCCAAAGCTCTTATCTTTTTTGGGCCAATACCTTGAAGTAGAATCAACTCTTCATAATTTTTAGGCTGAATTTCCCATGCATTTTTTAAAACTTCAAATTCTTTATCAGATAAATCCATATCTAAAACTTGATGATGTGGAGCTAAAGTGAGAGAATTTGTTTCATTAATGCTAAAATCAGTTAAAAGAAGTTGATTAGAATCTTTCCTTTTAAAATAATTTCTTAGGTGGGATGGATTATCGTTAATTAAATCAACCCCAATTTTTTGAGCTTCAACACTTTCTTCTGAAGCCATATTCAATGCTTCATTTTCTTTTTTATCACAAGATATTCCATTATGTGGGTCTTCTAAGAAACTATCTACATTTTCTCCCATCCAATGATAACGTCTTGCATATTTTGTACTAGTATTCATCCCTTGTTGTACAACTGCCCAATCTCCTTTTTCAGTGATAAAGAAATTGTGAACATATAATGTATAGCCATCTTGAATACATGAATTATCCACCTTCGCAGATAGTTTACTTGAATTAATCATATCAACTATATTAGAATTTTTTAGATTAAATATCTCTCCAGCAAACTCTATTCCTTGAGGAGTTTTACGAGAAGCCGAACCTTTACCACCAGATATATAAACTCCATGCTTTTCAGGGTCAATTGAGGATTTTAATGCTCCGAGAGTTGTTGTAGTTGTACCTGAAGAATGCCAATCAAAACCTAGTACACATGAAAATGCTTGAAACCAGTAGGGATTAGATATACGGTTTAAAAACTCATTAGGGCCATATTCATCAATGACAACTTCTGAAATTGCACCAGATAATTTAGCCATTCTATCAAATAACCATCTTGGTGTATGTCCTCCATGTAATGGTAAATTAGTAGTACCTCTTCGTTGCATTAGAATACTCCTAAAAATAGTTTAAAAATAATCTCTTAAAAATAGTTTACAAATAATAATATCTTAAAAATAGTATATAAAATTTAAAAGAGCATTTGAAAAATAATGATAGAACAATAAGAAGAATAAAAGAAATAAAAAAATGGCAATGATTAATTATAAAAATTCACCATGTGCAATAGCTACAATACCTGGAATGTCTTTAACTTCTAATTCAAAAAAAGCTTCCATACCTTCTTTTTCATAAGCTACACACTTTTTAGAGATTATATTATTTGTTAAAAGTGCTGCTAGCGGAGGGGTAACAATAAAAATAGAATTATATTCTTTTAAACTTTTTTTAGTTTCACAAGATAAAGAGCCTTTACCTATATGAAATTTAACTCCTGCTTTAGATAATGTTGGAATTGATGATTCAATTTCTGCTTTATTACTTGTAGTTGGAGCAATACCTGCAACACTAAATGCTGTATGCATAATAGCCATGCCTTTAAAATCAAAAGGATACCTATCAATATCCTCATTTTCTATAGATTTAACTAATTTTGGTAAAGCTGCATCTCTGCCACAATACATTAAACCTGAAAGAGATATTTTATCTCCAACTTTTAAATCATTTATTACATCATCACTAATAGGAGTTTGTATTTTTTTCATATAATTAAATATTTTTTTTAGAATTTATAAAATTTTCCAAGCATGTGAAAAATAATAATTGTCTAAAAGTGAAAATCTGCTAAAAAATTAAATATGTTTTAATTAAAAGTATGATTGATTAAATAATAAGTATTAGTAAAAACTAATAGAATTATAATATAAAATTTTAATATAATTAGAGCATATTCTAATTAATAATTTATGTACAGCTAATACTATAGATAAGGAGGTGTAAAAATTAAAAAATATTAAAAATTAAAAAAATAAAGAGAATAGAATAAAAAAATAATAAAAATTAAAACTAAAAAAGAATTAAAAATAGAATTAAAAATAAAATTAAAAATAAAATTAAAAAAGAATTAAAAAAGAATTAAAAAATAGAATTAAAAAAAATAAAAATAGAATTAAAAAAAAGAATTAAAAAATAGAATTAAAAAAAATAAAAATAGAATAATAAAAATTATTCTAAATTACCATCAACAACACCAAGTTCTTCTTGATCTTCATCATAAGAAGAACCTATAAGTTTTCCAGATGACTTATCATATTGGCGGAAACCACCATCTTTGTAAGTGACTTCACGGAATTGGCCTTCACCATTTTGATGATTAAATTTAACTATTTCACTTACAATATCACTACCACCATCTGAAGAGCTACTTGAACTAGAACTATCAGAAGATGTAATTTTGTCTACTTTATTAGCTATTTTATGAAAAGTACCAGAGTCACCATCATCACTAAGATCTGCAATCTCATCTACAAATGTATATGCAAAAGCACCACCTACAACAAATACTGCTAAAACAATACCTAAAATTAAAACAGAACTTTTCATATTATCACCTCTTTTAATCTTTCATTTATTTTATTTGCTATGATTATTAAAATACTTTTCTATTTTTCTAAAAATAAATAAATTTTAAAAAAGGATTAAAAGTGATAAAAAAACTTCAATAATAGCAATATAAGCCCCATAATAAAATAAATGAAAATCATATGGTTAAATATGAAATATTCTTATATTAATCTCGTAAGCTAAAAAATAAGAAAATTTTAATTTATATAAAATAAATAAAAATAGAACAAAACAGGCAGGAAAAAAATTAGAAAAAAATGAAAATAGATCAATTAAATAGACCTAGATATCTCATCCAAATCATTAATAAACTCAATTAGATGTTCTTTTTTAATATGATTCATTAAAATAATCCTAATTGCCTTAGGGTAAGAAGAACAAGATATTTTCCAATTTCTATCTTCAAGCAATCTTGCTAATTCACCAGTTTCTAAATTCGGATGATTAAAGACAATTATATTTAATTTAGGTTCAACAATCAAATCATAACCTAATTTTTTAATATTTTCTGCTAAAAAATGAGTTTTTTCTAAAGCTATTTCAGCATGCTTTCTATAGCCTTCCCTACCTAAGTAACTCATTACAGCATAGGTTGCAGCTGCTGAAGCACCTAAACGAGTACCAACAATAGTAGATTGATTTTTAATAGTTAAATAAGGAGAATCAACAGACATTGCATCTAAAAAGGATTGATTCCTGAATAAAATACATCCTGAAGGAATAGGTGAGAGTCCCATTTTATGAGGATCTATAGTAATAGATTTAACACCTTCAATTGAAAAGTCAAAGTTTGGTAAATCATAGCCCTTTTCTTTTAAGAAAGGAATAGAAAAGCCACCAAATGCAGCGTCTACATGTAGGTGAATATCATTTTGGGTAGCAATTTTAGATAAATTTTCAATTGAATCAATCATTCCTAATTCAGTAGTACCTGCAATACCAACGATAGCTACAGTATTATCATTAATATTTTCTTTAACTAAATCAGTATTAATGGAATAATTTTCATCCAAAGCTATATGAATTAATTTTAAATTAAGCATATCTGCCGCTTTTTTAAAAGAAAAATGAGCAGATTTAGAAACTATAATTTCACCATTTTTAATCCCTTTACTGCCTCTTGCAATATTTCTTGCAGATCTAATTGCCATGATATTTGCTTCTGTACCACCTGTAACAATATGACCTACAGGATTTTCTATTGATAAAAAAGAACCAATCATTTTTAAAGCTTTATTTTCAATTAATTTAGTTCCTTTAAAGAGACCTGGATCCCCTAAATTAGAATCAATAAATTTAAAAAAGGCTTCTTTTGCAATAGGATGGGCCTCTGTACACATAGAACCTAAAATTCTACCATCAGAATATTTACAATCCATTGCTTGAAATTTATCTAATTGATTAAAAATATCATCATGGGATTTTGGTTTTTCATTCATAAAGATTACCTTAAAATTAAAATAAATATTCTATTTTTTAAATACTGTCCAATAAACATTAACCTAAAGAGATAATTAGGAAAAATAAATTAAAAATAAGCTAAGTTAATTAAAATAATATTAAAAAAATAAAAATAATTTAAAAATAAAAAATAAAGATTTAAAAGAATAAACTTTTAAATCAAAGCAATTTAGAATTATAATTGCTTTCTTGCCACATCAAGCACAATTTTCTTTTCAGCTCTTGCAACAGTTTTTCTTACTTCTTCTACAGCATCGATATTAGAAGAAACACTAGTGATTCCGAATTTAACAAGTTTTTCTACAATATGAGGTACACTACCTGCTTGGCCACAGATACTACAAGCTACACCTGCTGCTGCACAATGTTTGATAGTTCTTTCAATTAATGCCATTACTGCAGGGTGTTCTTCACTGTAGTGTTTTGCTACATATTCATTGTTACGATCAACTGCAAGTGTGTATTGAGTTAAGTCATTAGTTCCAAGACTTACAAAATCAATTCCTTCTGCAATGTAATCATCAATGATGATAGCTGCTGATGGAACTTCAACCATCATACCAAATTCAACATCAACTTGAGGTACTAAACCTACTTCTGCACATAATTCTTTTGCTCTTCTAAGTTCAGATGGATGTTGAGATAATGGAATCATAATTCCAATATTTTGATATCCTTTATCATGAAGCTTTTTAATTGCCTTAAATTCTGCTTTTAAGATTTCAGGTTCATCTAATTCTCTTCTGATACCTCTCCAACCAAGCATTGGGTTGTGTTCTCTTGGTTCATTTTCCCCACCTTTAAGGGTAATAAATTCATCAGTTGGAGCATCAAGAGTTCTGTACCATACTTTTTTTGGATAGAATTCATCAGCTACTTTTAAAACACTTTCAGCAATCACATTTACTAATTTATCTTCTTCACCATCAAGGATGAATTTTTTAGGGTGAATACCAGTAGATAACATCATATGTTCTGTTCTAAGTAAACCTACACCATCAGCACCAGTAGCTGCTGCTTTAGAAGCTGCTTCAGCCATACTTACATTAGCTTTAACTTCAGTAACAGTAATTAAAGGAGTTGCAGATACCTGTACTGCACTAGCACTAGTCTCTTCAGATTCAGCACCTTTGATGATTCCTTTATATACTAAACCTTTTTTACCATCTGCAGTTACTTCATCATTTTCTTTTAAGCTAGTAGTTGCATCCCCAGTACCTACTACACAAGGAATTCCTAATTCTCTTGAGATAATAGCTGCATGGCAGGTTACTCCACCTTCATCAGTTACAATACCGGTAGCTCTTTTCATAGCAGGTACCATATCAGGAGTAGTCATGGTAGTTACCATTACATCTCCATCTTGAACTTTATCAAGCTCATCAAGACTTAAGATAACTTTTACAGTACCAGACGCTAAACCTGGACTTGCTCCAAGACCTTTAATCAATACTTCCAAATCCACTTCTTCAGAAGATTCCTTTTCTCCATCCCCTAATGTAGTGATTGGTCTAGATTGTAATAAGAATAATTCCCCATCATGGAAAGCCCATTCAGTATCTTGTGGCTTACCGTAGTGACCTTCTACTCTTTTAGCCATTTCAACAAGTTCTATTAATTCTTCATCAGATAAAACTCTTTCATTTCTTAATTCTTCAGGAACTTCTACTTGAATAGAGGTTCCACCTTCTTCATTAGTGAACATAGTTTTCTTATCACTAATTTTAACATTTAGAATTTCATTGTTTTCTTTTGCTACAGCATAGTTATCAGGAGTAACAGACCCACTAACAACAGATTCACCAAGTCCCCAAGATCCTTCAATTAATGCAATATTTTCACCAGTAGATGGATTTACAGTAAACATTACACCTGCTTTATCAGAATCAACCATTTGTTGAACTACTACTGCAATATAAACTTGAGAATGTTCAAAGTTATTTTCTTCCCTATAGAAAATAGCTCTTGCCTCAAATAAAGAAGCCCAACATTTTCTTACATATTCAATTACATTTTTTAAACCTTGAACATGTAAAAAAGTATCTTGCTGACCTGCAAATGATGCCTCTGGTAAATCTTCAGCAGTAGCAGAAGAACGAATAGCTACATCTGCTTCTTCTTCTCCAACTCTTTGAGATAATTGATTATAAGCTTCAATAATATAAGTAGAAATATCTTCAGGTATAGGAGTTTCAATGATAATTTCTTTAATTTCCTCAGCAGCTTCTTGAAGCTCTTTAGTGTTATTAATATCCACTTGGTCTAAAATATCCATAACACTATTAAAAATCCCAGTATCTCTCATAAACTTATCATAAGTTTTAGAGGTTACAACAAAACCTGGAGGAACAGAAATACCTGCTTGGGTTAACTCACCTAAATTAGCGCCTTTTCCACCAGCAATACCTAAATCATCTTTGCTTAAATCTTCAAACTTTTTAACATACATTGTTCTTCACCCTTAAATAAACACATTTTTTAAACAATTTACACTAAAATTGAATGATAATAATGTTTGGATATAAATAAATTCCAAATAAATATTATATAATTAAAAAAAAATTAAGTTTTAAAATTTGATTTGAAAGCTTTAATTAAAAAGTCTTAAGACTTATTTAATTAATTCTGCACCTTTTTCAATAACAATTCTACAAGAAACTGGTAATTTCATACTTGCTCTTTTTAAAGCAACTTTAGCATCTTCGAAGTTTTTAGGGTTTACATCAATAGACATAACTTTTTGATTAGTTTTTACAAGTGCTTCTACACTAATTGCCTTACCAAAAGCATTTCTCATACCACTTTGTACCCTATCTGCTCCTGCACCAGTAGCCATTGGATTTTCTCTTACAATGTTATGAGGGTATACTCTTAATTTTAAATGATATCCTAATCTACCAGCAGATCTTTGCATGTATCTATTAGAAGCAATACGAGCTGCTTCTAAAGCATTATGCCTAATTTGAGCTGGTTTTTTAACTGCTAAAGATACTCTTACTGGGAAATCCTCAGATAAATTACCCATATCATATTGAACAATTCTGTTATTTGGTATTTTTCTAATATATTCTCTTCTTGAATAAGCACGAACCATTAAAAGTCCTCCATATAATCATAATTAAGAACCATTGTATAAAAGTTCTTTAGATATTCTATCAATTAAATGAAAATTCTAATTAATATTTTATCAACTAATATCTATTTAATTTTAAATGTGTTTTAATACAATTATTCTTTTAAAATTTTTAAATCAACTTAAAGTTGAATGTAATAGTTCTATCGGAACATTTGAAAAAATAATAGCTAATTTAAGTACAATCCCATATTAAGAAAATATAATCTATAATTATATTCTTATTATTATACTTATCACATATACTAGCCATATAAAATTGAAAAAATTAATAAATACATAATCATTATTAATTTATAAAGTTAGATAGAATAACATTATTTATTTTTTTAAACATTAATAAATGTTATTGTTATAAGATTGAAATTTGAAAAAAAATCTATAAAGAACTAGAAAAAAATAAAAAAATTCAAAGTTTACAAAATTAAAATAGAAAGTAATAATAAAAAAATTCTTTTCAAATTCCAAATTATAATTGAAATCATAAATTAGTTACAAAATTTAATAAACAATATCAAAATAAAATTAATAAAATTAATAAAATTAATAAAGTTAAATTAGAAATAAATTAATAAATTAAAATAGCATATTAAAATAGATCAACTTTAATAAATTAATTAACATATTACAAAAAGGTAAGAATATGATTATTAAATCAAATATAAAAATTGAATATGAAAGTCCAAAATATTCTGAAATTGTTTATAAATCTCTTGAAGTAGATAATGAAGGTTTTGTAGAAAGTGATTTAGAGGAAAATACAATAAATTTTAAAGTTGAAAGTAAAAGTTTAGCTAGTTTTTTAGCTACAGCTGATGATTTAATAGCTTCTGAGATACTTGCTGAAAATATAATAAAAAATACAAATAGTGAAAAATTTAGAAAATGATAATAAAAAACTTAAAGAATATAAAAAATAAGATTTTAAAAGATAAACTTAATAACAATTAAAACTATAAATATATATCAATATTTTTGTTTAATCAAAATTAAATAAAAATTTAAAAATTTATATTAAATATTTTAAAAATTTAATATTAAATATTTTAAAAATATTTTAAATTTATATTTATTATTAATATTGATGAAGTGTTAATATGGAATGTCATAATCATCCGGATAGAGAGGCTATGGCAAATTGTTCAGTTTGTGGAAAAGCAATTTGTCAAGATTGTAGTATGGAAATTGCAGGAAATATTTATTGTAAAGATTGTGTAAATGAAATCGTTACAAAAAGTATTTTGGAAAAGGCGACTCAAGAGCAAAATAATGCTCCAAAGCAAACATTAACTGAAAAACCTATAGGTGAAATTAAAGATGAACCTATGGATCTTATTGAACCAATAGAACCGATTACCCCAATTCAAGCAGAAGAGCGTGAAAGTGAGGAAGAACTTATAAATCAAGTAGAGAAAGCTCCTGAAAACTATGAAACTGATTACGAATATGAAACTGAATATGTCGAAACTTATGAAGAAGATGGTACTGAAGATAGCTACTATGAAAATCCTGAGCTAATTCCAGAACCCGAACCTGAATACAAAGAACATGAAAGACAAGTAAAAGCAAAAGCTAATGCAAAAAAAGACTCTATTGAACCAATCCATACTGGAAATAGAGCTGAAGATTATTATGAAGAACCTATTCCTAGTGAAGCTCCGAGTAATGAACTTGAAGCAAAATATGAAAGATACTTAGAAGATCTATATTATGACGAAGAAGATGTAGATAATGTAATTCCTCAAGAGCTTCTTGAAGAAAAGGTTCCTAGAGCTAGGCCTCCTAGAGAAAGACAAATAAGAAGAGGTCCAAGACCTGCAGAATATGATGAATATTATGAAGGTCCTAGAAGACATAGACCTAAAAATTATCCTGATTCAAATAATGGGGAATATTATATCAATCCTAGAGAAGAATATGAGGATGATTTTATTGTTCCTTCACATCGTAGAAACAGAAGAGATGCTGAAAGTTATGAAGATTTAAAAAGAAGAATCGAAAGAAACTATGAAAGGGAACAAGAAGCTAAGAAAAAAGATCCTTTTAGAAGATTTAAAAAACCTAGACATGACTATGATGAACTAGAAAATATCCAAGAAATGCATAGATTCTCAGAATTAGGGGAAGAAGAAAGTGAAAAACTTACAGTTACTGAAATCATTCTTGCAGTAATCTTAATCATTTTAATTATAATGCTTATTTTATATGTGGTATATTTATTTAGATTAAGCGGAGATTATACTAGTTTCATTGAAGCTATTATTGGATTAGTTCAAAATCCTGGTGAATTTATCAGTAATATGTTAAATTAAATTTAAATAGAGAATTTTATATTCTCTATCTTTTTATTAACACTTTATTTTATTTTTTTTATTAATTTTTACTATTTTTTATTTTTTCTAAATTTTTTAGTACTGTTTTTTCAAATCAATTATTTTTAATGAATTTTTAATTAAATATTTCCATCATACAACTCGATTTTTTTTTAACTTTTAATTTTAATACCCTATAAAAAATTCATTCTAATAATTTTAAAAAAATATCTAATTTTAAATAATATATAAAATATTTAAATAGAATATAAAAAGTTAGAAAATAATATTAAAAAAATAAAAATAAAAACTAAAAAGAATAAAAATAGTAAAAAATATTAAAAAAATAAAAACTAAAAAGAATAAAAAAAGTAAAAGAAAAATTAAAATAATTATTCTTCAGATTCTCCTTCAGGGTCTTCTTCTACTTTTTTCTCAAATTCATCTACGAATTCAACTTTTTCATAACCCATATTGTCCCAAATGTCTTTTGAAATTCTGAATCTAGCAAAAGTTACATCCATGTAAGATTTTTGATCAAATCTGGTGATTTCATCTAATTTAATACTTACTTTGTCACCATCAATTTTAATTTCAGTTTTATCTAAATCCATATTAGGGTAAGAGTAATGTAACTCGATCATACTTTTGATTTTTTCTTCATCTTCATCAATAACTTCTACTACAGAAACATCATATTCTAAGTTCTTACCTGCTAATTCATGGTTAAAATCAACTTTTACTCTGCCTCCATCTACAGAGATAATTTTACCAGTACCATTGTCAGAAGTAATTTTCATACCTCTAACAGGAGCCATACCTTGTTTTTTGAATTCTTTCATTGGTATTAATTGAATTAAATTAGGATTTCTTTGGCCAAAACCATTTTCAGGATTTACAGATACATGAATTGCTTCTCCAGCTTCAGTACCAATAATAGCATTATCAATAGCTTTTAATAAATGATTTCCTCCAACAATAATGGGAATTGGACCATAAACTTTATCTTCTACTAAAATATCTGCCTCTTTAGCGATATCTTCGGAAGTAGTATCAAACACTTCATCAGTTTCTTTTATTTTACCAGTAAAATTTAATCTTACAAAATCTCCTTCTTGAATTGCCATAAATAATTCTCCTATAATCTTTATGTAGATTAATCACATTATATCATAAAAAATATGTCATTAACTTTCACAGACATACTCATAGTACTCCAATTGAAATTTAATCTAAATTAATATTTAAAATATCTGAATTAAAATTACCCATTAGAAATAAAATGTAATTAACAATAAAATTGAATAATAAATTTAAAATTTAACATCCATAATTAAAATATTAATTAATCAAAAATTTTATAATTTTAAATTTTTTATTTATAATTTTTTCAACTAATCAAATATTCATTATATATTTTTAATAAGTAATATTATATAATATTTACTAAAAAATATTAACTTTCAGGTATTAAAAAAACATGACAAAAATAGTTTAAAAAAAGAAAAGATAAAAATTAAAAAATTTATTATTTATACACTATTATCAAAAAACTAAAAAATTTCAGTGCTTTTTAAAATCATTACTAAAAATTATAAAACCTCAATATTATTTACAAAAATTTTATCATTGAAGAAGACCTTTTCTTTAAATTCATTTAATACCTTCTCATTTTTATAATTTAAAACACGAACAGTGCTAGGATAATTATTAATATATTCTGAAATAGTATCTGCATTAATCCTTGTTTCTAATATACTCAAAACTCTATTTTTAAAATGACTGCTAAAGCCATAAAAAATAGAATTTTCAATTTCTGAAACAGATTCAAATGGTTTTATTTCACGTTGATTAATTAATTCATTAGCTAATTTATCATTGAAGAAATTTAATTTAATCAAATCATCGAAAGATAAGTTGTTCGCAGAATCAATTATATACTCATCAAGTCTTAAATCATGTAGTGGAGCTCTATCAGCATTAATTTCTCTTTCTAAAATCCTAATTGTTTCACTAGGTAACATGAATTTAACAGATTCTAAATCATTTAGAGAACAGGCTTTACGAATTAAAGTTCCGCTAACACCTTCAATCCTTGGAACAAAAATAAATTTATCCTTAAAATCAAAGCCTATTTTTTTTAATGATTTAGAAAAGGATACTATAACATAATTATCTTCCTCTAATTTCCCATTATAAATTACTTCATTAGTGTCCATATCAACAATTTTATAAGGTTTTGGAGCTATGCCATGACCTAATGAAATTTTTTCTAAAATCTTTTCATAAGCATCAAAGGGCCTATAACCTCTAGGAATAAAATCAGTATTTAAAGCTTGAAACATTTTTGTTAAACATAAAGAATATTGTCCAGATCCCATAATTCCCATAGGCGGTCCTTCAACAACAATATCTGCACCTACAGCAATAGCTATTTCTGATCTGACATTCCTGTGCAAAATATATGGTAATCCTCTACCACTTCTCTCAAATAATCCTGGAACAATAGCTACAAACAGTCCATTAGGAATTTTAGATTTAGCAGTTTTCATACAATGAAAATGACCATTATGAAGAGGAGAATATTCTGTAAAGTCTGCAATTAAAGGTCTTGAATCATCTGAGACTTTATTTGAATTTTCATATTCAAAATGATTAACTTGGGCTTTTTGTGAATTTTCAAAATCTTTGAAAAATGTTTTTTTATCCTTTTTTTGAATATTTCTAATAAAATCAATTGAAGGCATATTATATAATATAAACATTAGAATTTATAAAACTATTCAAAGTCTTCATCAATATTCTCTTCAATCCATAAATTAACTGCTTCCTCCATAGCTTTACTATACCATTTTGGTTCAAATTTAAATTTTTGAGAGGCCATTTTTCTAAATTTATAATCTAAACTTTTATCAATAACAATTGTAACTCTTTTTTCACCGCTTTCTTTATAAACCATATAATCACAGCATAAGAATTTTATAATCTGTTTTACCATATATAACCATTTATAAAAAAACCATACAAAATTAAGTTTTTTTAGAATCACTATAATATATAGTTTTCATTAATAAAAAGATTTTCTATGAAGCTTTAAAATTAAAAAATAAGACTAATAATCAATAATTGACTTAAGATTAGAACAATTTTATAAATTTTTACTGAAATTTAATTAATGAAAAAATTAAAAAAATAGAAAAAAATTAAAAAAAATTAAAAAATAAAGTAAAGTAAAAAAATTAAAAATAAATTTAGTAAAAATTAAAAAATAAAGTAAAGTAAAAAAATTAAAAATAAATTTAGTAAAAATTAATTATAGAAAAATCGGAATAAAAAATCCCTATGAATAATTAAAATAATGATTGAATAAAATAAAATAAAATAAATAACCATCAAAAATATTTATCGAATAATAAAATAAAATAAAGTAGAATTAAAAATAGATAATTTTAATACAAACTATCAATATGTACATTCATCATTTTCCATAATTATATCCCCATTTACCATAGTCATAGTTACTTTACCTTTATAATAAAGTCCATCAAATGGAGAATATTCTGCTTTTGTATAGAAATTATCTATATCAAAGACCCCTTCTTTATTTAAGTCTAAAACAACCAAGTCTGCATCAAAACCTTCTTTAATAAACCCTTTATTTTCAAGATTAAATCTTTTAGCAACATTTTCTGAAAATATTTTAGGAATTAAACTTAAATCTAAATTTGATTTATTCACCTCAGTCAATAGTAAAGATAAAACAGTTTCTAAAGAGGGAATACCTGGGCTAGAATCCCAAGTTCCTTTTGTTTTTTCTTCTAAACTATGAGGTGCATGATCTGTAGCTATTATTGAATTTTCATTTAAATCTTGAATAGTAATCTTTTTAGTTTTTTCTCTTAAAGGAGGATTGGTTTTAATAATTGTCCCAAATTCATTAAATGCTGTATTATCATATAACAAGTGATGGGGAGTAAATTCAAAACTTACATTATTAGAAATTGCTAAATTCATTGCATTTTTAGTACTTAAATGACAAATATGTAAATCGTTCCCATATTTTTTAGAAAGTGCAATAGCTTGAGCAACAGATTCATCCTCAGATTCTGCAGGACGGCCATAGCTATATGCAATAGCTTCAGTTTCATTAGACAATTTTTTAGTGTATTCTAAAACCATGTCTCTTTTTTCACAATGAGCTGTTACAATTGACTTTTTACTTAAATCAGATATGTCCTTAAAGATTTTATCTAAATCTTCATCAGTTTCTAAGTCCATGAATATTTTAAATGACATAGGGTTCAATTCAAGAATTTTTTCCATTTCTTCAAGTGTAGAATATCCTGCATGAAGCCCAAAATTAACTATAGATTTAGATTCTGCAATTTTTAATTTATCTTTAAATGATTTATATGTATTAGTTTTAGGAACAGTATTAGGCATATCCATTACAAATGTAAATCCGCCATGTGCTGCAGCCATAGAACCAGTTTTAAAATCTTCTTTATATGTTAAACCAGGGTCTCTAAAATGAACATGAGGATCAATAAGCCCCGGAAATACTAATTGCCCTTTAAGATCTATTTCTTTTTCACCTTTAATTGAAGATTTTGATATTTTTGCTATTTTACCATCTTCAATTGCTATAAATAATTCATTAGAATAATCTAATAATTTTAGATTTTTTAAAACTAGATCAAACATAAAATCACTTTAAATCTTTAATGAAAATTCATAAAATTAATTTTTTTAAAATTTTTAATTTAATATTTAATTTTAATATTTAATAAATTTGTTTAAAAAATAAAAACAATATTAAATAAAAATAATATTCAAAGCTTAGAAATAAAGATTAGAAATCTTAAAAATAGTAAAAAAAGTAAATAAAGATTAAAAATCTTAAAAACAGTAAAAAAAAAAAAGTAAATAAAGATTAAAAATCTTAAAAATAGTAAAAAAGTAAATAAAAAAAAGGCACTTAAGCTCATGTTAAGTGCCTTATACCTAAACTTAGGTTTTAATTTTGTTTTGTGTTTATAACTTATCTATTTTAAACTAAGAGCTTCTGGAGTACATTTTGCGATACATTGTTCACAGAGAGTACAGAATCCAGCAATAGGTAAGTTAACTTTGTATGCTTTATGTAACATATCATATGGACATGCGTCAATACATTCTCCACATTCATCACATTTAGATGGGTTGAAAATGATTCTATCTCTAGATACAGTTTCACCATCAATTTCTTTGTCAACAGAGTCTAATTGTAATGCATCGTTAGGACATACATTAGCACAAGCACCACATCTTACACACATGGTGAAAGATTGCTCGCCCATATCTTTTTGACGGGAAGGTACTTCCATTCCTCTTTTGGTAACTACTTTTATAGCTTCAGTAGGACATTTTAAAGCACATCCTCCATCATAGATACATTTTTCTTCATCCCTACAAATTCCTTCAGTTGAACTGAATTTAGATGCACCATACTCAACATCTAAATCAATTGCATCTACAGGACATACATTTACACAAAGACCACATGCAGCACATACTTCAGGAAGAACTACAGTCAAGTCAGATTTAGGGGTAATGAAGCTTCCAGGACAAATATCAACACAGGAATTACAACCGATACATGTATCAGCATCTAAAGTAAATGATTTCATTTCTTTAGTACGTTTTACAGGGTTTGCATTTTCTGCGATGAAAATTGCATTCCATGGACAAGATTGTGAACATACTCCACATTGGATACATTTATCTTCATCTACTTCGATAGGTTCTCCGTAAGCAGATAAGGTGATTGCATCTACAGGACATTCAGCTACACATACTCCACATCCTTTACAATCTTCAATGTATACAGGACCTTCTGGTTTAACAACTCTCTCTACAGGTTCTTTTACTCCAGGAACTCCGATAACGTCTACAGGACAGATGTCAACACATTTTTGACACATTACACAGAATCCTTTTAAGAGTTGAGAATCTTCTGCATCTAATTTAAGAGTTTTAGAAGGACATGCTTCTACACAATCTCCACATTCATTACATTTAGTTTTGTTAAAGATTAATCTTACTTGAGTGTTTCCTTCTTCATCAATAGCTATGTCGTCTACTTGTAAAGCACCATTAGGACATACATCAGCACAATTAGGTGCTCCACCACAAGTATCACAGTAAACGATGTGATCGCCTACTTCAATAGCTGCTGTAGGACAAACACCTTCACATGCTCCACATTTAATACAGCTATTTTCATTGAATACTATCATTTTAACACTCCAAAGTTAGATTTTGTTTATTAAGTTTCCTTCACTATCATATACTTCGACAGTAGCTAGTCTCATTTGACTATCCATAGTGTGGGTAGCACAAGATAAACATGGGTCGTGAGCTCTGATAACCATTTCCATTAAGTTAAATATTTTATCATCTACTTCTACACCCGGTTTGATGTAATCTTTAGCTACTTGTTGAATACCCATTTCCATTGCAGGGTTGTTTTGAATAGTTGCTACTATGATGTTTGCATTGGTAATTAAACCATTGTCATCAGTTTTGTAGTGGTGGATTAAAGTACCACGAGCAGCTTCTACAATACCTGCACCTTCTCCAGCACTTCTTTCTAATGCATCAGGGAATTTGTCACCAGATAAATCTTGTTCTAAAGCAGCAGCAGCCATTTCAGCAGAAGCTAACATTTCGATTAATCTTGCCCAGTGGAATAACAATGGGTATTGTGCATAACCGAATCTTTCTCTGAAGTCTTCTAATGCAGCTTGTGCTAAAGGAGCATCATCAGGCATTTTGTCACAAACATTAATACGAGATAATGGTGCTACTCTGTAAATACCTTCAGGGTATCCTAATTCTTTAATGTAAGGGAATTTTAACCAAGAGTATGGTTTTACATGCTCTGCAACAACATCAGTATATTCGAGGTTGTTATATTCAGTGTAAATAGATCCATCTTTGTCTTTTATTCTTACATTACCATTGTATACATCCCATACACCATCTTTTACAAGACCGCAGTGACGAGTGTCACCGAAGTAACCTAAAGTTTTAACAAGGTCAATTTTTTCTTCTAAGATAGGTACTGCTAATTCAATAGTAGCTTGAGATAATTCAATATTTTCTTTAGCCTTTGCTAATAAATCAGCCTGGGTTTCTTCATCTAATTCAGTAGAAATACCACCAGGAGTAGAAGAAGTTGGGTGAATTGGACGACCACCAGTTGCAGATACAATATCTAAACCGTTTCTTCTGATTTTAATAGCTTGTAAAGCAACTTCTGGCATATCTTGGATAATTTGGAAAACATTTCTAGTTTTTCTGGTTCCATCAGGAACTACTAAATCTGGAGCTGCTAAGAAGTAGAAGTGGAGAGCGTGTGAATGCATGAAAGATCCCCAGTTCATAAGTTCTCTCATTTTGTAAGCAGCTGGTAAGATTTCATCATCATCAAATCCGTAGATTTGGTCAACAGCTTTAGCAGCAGCTAAGTGGTGTTGTACATCACAAATACCACATATTCTAGGTACGATACGAGGTACTTCCTCAGCTGGACGTCCTTGTAAGAATTTTTCGAATCCTCTAAATTCCATAACATGTAATCTAGTGTCTTCTACATTTCCTGCATCGTCAAGGTGTACAGTAATTTTTGCGTGACCTTCAATACGAGTTACAGGTTCCATAGTAAGTTTTACCATATTATTTTCCTCCTTTTTGCATTTTAGCAGGGACTAAAGCAGCTGGTAAAGTGTAAGTGTAGAAAGTACCTACAATATCATCTAATTGATCAGCTACTTGTTCAGGGTCTACAGTTTTATCTTCGTTAACACCGTAGTCAGATGCAATTGCAGAAATCATTTTTGCACCTGCATCATTTACTTTTGCAGTAGGTCCATAGCAACCTCTACATGGGATAGCAATACTTGGGCATTGTGCACCACATAAAGATACGGTTGCAGGTCCCATACAAACTAATCCTTGAGCAATTAAACATAAATCATCTTCAGGTTTACCAACTTCGAACTGTCTTTTAATGAAGTCCATAGCGAGTCCAGCAGGTGGTTTTTCTCTAGGGCATACTTCACAAAGGTTAGTGGTAGGTAATTCTATAGTTTCTCCTCTTAATAAAGTGAGAATAGCTTCAGCTACTACATCAGATTTTGGAGGGCAACCAGGAATCATTAAATCAACTTGAATAGCTTCATATAATGGTCTTACTCTGCTTTCTAATGAAGGCACATCTTCATTAGGAATAATACCAGCATCGTTGTAAGTACTTACAGAGTTAATGTAAGCTTCGGTAGTTAATTCTTCAACAGTATGTAAATTACCAAGACCAGGAATACCACCATAAGCTGCACAAGTACCATATGCAATAACGAGGCCAGCTTTTTCTCTTAACATTTCTGCTAATTCTCTGTTTTCTTCGTTTCTAATTCCACCTTCTACAATAAGTACATCTAATTCAGGTACTTCATCGTATTTAGTATCACATAATACTGGTGAGAATTCGAATTGAGCTAATTCTAAAACATCTAATAAAGATTCGTGGAAATCCGCAATGGATAAGTGACAACCAGAACATCCTCCGAGCCACATAGTTCCTATTTTAACTTTATCTGCCATAAATAATCCTCCAGTTAAATCTAATTTTCAGCATCTAGTTGTGCTTTTAATGGGGAAGGTCCTAAATCTTTAATTCTGTTTACCATCATTTTTACAGAACTAGCGAATTTTTCTCCTTCAGAAGCAGAAATCCAGTCATGATGGACTCTTTCTCTTCCAATTCCCATATCTTCGACTAATTTATAAACTAATCTCATTCTTCTGTCAAGTTTATAGTTACCTGCATCGTAGTGGCAGTCACCCATGTGGCATCCTGCTACGAATACACCGTCAGCACCGTCTCTGAATGCTTTTAAAATAAACTGAGGGTCAATTCTTCCAGAACACATTACTCTTATAACACGAATGTTAGGTGGGTATTGCATTCTTGCAGTACCTGCAGTATCTGCTCCACCATAGGAACACCAGTTACAACAAAACATTACAATTTTTACATCTTCAGACATAGAGTTTATCCTCCTCTATTTAAAATATTTAGTTTATAGTCCTAAAATAAAATTTTAATCTTCTAGTCTAAGACTGATCCAACTATCTCAATCTAATAATCATTAAAAAGTATTTATAAATCATAAATAATACAATTTAAAAGAATTTAATATCGATTGAAAATATTAAACTTTTATTATAATTGAAATAATTAAGATACTCAACCTAAATAGTCTAACACTATTTTTAACCTATAAAGATCCAAATCAAAAAATCTTAATAGATTACTTTCTTGAATCTAAATCATAAAATTCAAGAATTCCATTTAACTTTAAAAACCCAAATCAAAATTTTTAAAGTTAGTTTTCAATCTAATTTCTTTTTTAAAAAAGTTTTTCAAATCTATATTAAAATATGTTTGAGGCATACCTTAATCTCAAATCATCGTACGCTAATGAGCTAGCTCAGCTTAACATTAATGTACTAGTTATATATTATATTTAAATTAAATATAAAGGTTACTTGGAAACAAAAGACACAAACTTTATATATTATAATACTTTTTTAAAAAAAGATATTACAAAATTCAAAAATTAATTTTAATTTATACGAAATAATATTGAAAAATAAATTGAATTATTAATAGATATATAAAAATAAGAAATGAATTTTATCTAATTATGAAATAAAGAAATAAAATAAAAATAAATTAAGTTATAATATATTAAAACAATTTTTATAATTAAGAATAAAATCTAAAAAAATAGCTAAAAATTAAGGAATGCCTAAATAAAAGAATATGGGAGATTTTTGAAAAATTTGAAATTATAAAAATTAAAAATCAATGTAAAACTAATTACAAAAACTTAAAAAAAATTAGTAAAAAATTAGTAAAAAAAATTTATTAAAAAATTAAAAAAATTAGTAAAAAATTAGTAAAAAAAATTTATTAAAAAATTAAAAAAATTAGTAAAAAATTAGTAAAAAATTAGTAAAAAATTAGTAAAAAATTAGTAAAAAATTAGTAAAAAATTAGTAAAAATTAAGAAAATAAAATAAATCTTAATAATAAAAAATAATAAATGAAATGTAAATAATTACATTCCTTCTAAACTCATATCAATCATTTTTTGAGTTTCAGCAGCTAATTCATTAGGTAAACCTGTAATATCCATACTTAAGAAACCTCTAACAATCATAGAAGCTGCCTCTTCTTCAGTTAATCCTCTTGAAGTTAAGTAATAAATTTCTTCTTCATCAATTTGACCAACTGCTGCTTCGTGAGACATCTCAAGGTTTGCTGCATTAGCTTCAAGTTCCGGAACTGCATAAATAGATGAATTATCATCTAAAACTAAACCATGACATTCTAAGTGTCCTTTAACATTAGGAACATTTCCAGATAAATGCCCTCTAGAATAAATTTTAGAATCATCATTAGCTACAGCACGAGAAATAATCTCTGCACTTGATCTAGGAGCATTTAAAATAGCTCTAGATCCTACATCAATAATTGATTCATTAATACCACTTTGAATACTTTGGAATAATGCTCTTGCATTTTCACCATTACAATAAGTAGTAGGATAAGATTGAATAGATTTAACTGGGCTTGTTAAAATATAATTATTAATATAAGTACTGTTTTCTTCTTGGATAATTGCAGTTCTTGGACGTACTTCTACTTGTTCTGCCCAATTATGAACCATAGTAAAAGTAACTTTAGCACCAGGTTTAATATAAATTTCAGAGATACCTACATGAAGTGCAGATGAAATATCATCACCAGTTGCACATCCAGTAATAAGGTGAAGCTCTGAATTTTCCTCAGCAATAATAATATTATGTGCAGTTTGCATCACATCTTGGTCTGCAATAAACATACAAGCTTGAACTGGGAAAATTTCTTTAGTTCCAGGTAAAGATCTTACAAAATAGCCACTGTAAGCTCCATCTTTTGCTTCAGAAAGTGCTGTTTCTGCAGTATATTTGTCTACATCTGGTTTTACTGCATTCCACATATAATCTTTTAACCAAGAATGTTTATCTAATGCAACACCTAAATTCATTAGTTCAATTGAATCAGAAATAGAATGTGAAAAAATATTTGATTGGTCCATTTGGACAAAAGAACCTGCTCTTTCTTCAGCAGTTGCATCAACACCTACTTTTAAAAAAGATTTTTGAGTTTTTTTATCAACATCTTTAATATCATCAATTACATCAAAAGCATTGATATCTTCCTTAGTAAAGTTTTCAATTACAACATCAGTACCTAGTGTTGCTTTTTTGTTTTTTGCCTTCTCAGCATTATGAGTTACATTGCGCACAACTAACACATCCTTTAAATCCTTCCTTCCTAATATCCTCTAAAATTTCATCAGGACCACCAGAACAAGCAATTATACCCTGCATTAATACATGAGCTTTATCCGCTTTAATAAAATTCAAAATATAACCTAAGTGAGTAATAAGCAAACCTGCTTTTCTTCTTTGACCAGGCTTTTTATCTTTGTCTAATAAAACATTTAATTCCTCAGCTAATAATTCTACATTTTCAATGTCAACACCAGAGTCTGGTTCATCAAACATTGTAAAGAGAGGTTCTTGAGCAAGTAATTGAAGAATTTCAGACCTTTTAACTTCTCCACCAGAAAATCCCCTATTAACATCTCTGTCTAAGAACTCATCACTGAATTTTAACTTACGAGCAAGTTCTTGCATTCTTGGATTTAACTCTTCATCAGAGTCTTGTTTTGATTCAAATTTTAATAAATCTCTTACACTTACTCCACGAATAGTTGGAGGGTTTTGGAAGCTTACACCAAGACCTTTTTGAACTCTTTCAGTAGTAGTTAAATTAGTGATATCTTCTCCCTTAAATAGGATAGATCCTTCTACAACCTCATACTTTGGGAATCCTAATATAGTTAAGAATAATGTACTTTTACCAGCACCATTCGGACCTAAAAGAACATGAGTTTCCCCTTCTCTTATTGCAAGGTTTACACCATTTAAAACACGTTTACCTTCTACTTCAACAACTAAATCTTTAACTTCAAGTAACATTGTATCAACATCCTTATTAGTTTAAAATTACTAAGCATGATTTTAATTGGTATGAATATATAATCGATATTATCAAAGATTTATATTAATCAAGTTTTATTCCACTAATCTTTATTAAGGTATAATCTTTATTAACATATAACAATTATTATATTATTTTCATTATATAAAAACTTTTATTATGTGAAAATTTAACATTTAAAAATAAGATTTTTAAAAATTGAAAATAGTTTAATAAAAATATGATATAAAAGCTAAGTGGTAGGATTAATAACAAAAATTAGAAAAAATAGACTTAGTCAATTAAAAATAGTTAAATAAGTATAATGAAAAAATAAAAAAAAATAAAAAAAGTGAAAATTAGAAAAATTATTCAGTTACAATAATGAATTCTCCAACTTTTTCTATTTTGGTGAATGGGATTAATAATAAATCTCCTCTACGTTTAGCACCTTTTACATGAATATTACGTCCAGCTTCTACTTTTACAGCAATATCCACGATTTTACCAGTTTTTTCATTGATAATTAACTCATCAAGTACTCCTAAAATACGAGCATTATTAGTAGCTACTTGATAGCTTTTTATTTCACTCCATAATTTTTCTTCTCTTCTATGAGTATTAGGTTTAGCAACAGTATTTTCCATATTTTCACCAATAAATTAAATTTTATAAAAATGATTGAAGGCATGATTCGTGTTTAAGTTTTTTAAAAAACACTCCATTTAAAATAAATAATTTAATTTAAAAAACATTAGTTTACCTTACTATTTTTTATATTTAAAGAAATATATAAACTTATTGATATTTTTAGGAAAAATAATGAGAAAATACTAAAAAATCTATAAAATACTAAAAAACCTATAAAATATTGAAAAAGGATGAATTTAATAGAAATAATTAAATCAAGTTTTAAAAATCAGAAAGTTTTATGAAGGTAATGAAGTTAAAAAACATACCATTGTAAAAATGATAAATTTTAAAAAATTTCTAAAAATTATTTTTCTCTAAAAATGATAAAAATTATAAAAATTTCTAAAAATTATTTTTCTCTAAAAATGATAAAAATTATAAAAATTTAGTGGTTAATATAGCTATGTCAATAGTATTTATATTGAAAGCTAGCTCATACCTTGAAATAGTTAAAAATTCCTCCTCTTGAACAACATTTTCACTCCTAAGTATGTTAATTCCTGAAGGGACTTTACCATTAAATTCATAGGAATATTCTATCCCATACTCTTCAAAAATTTCAACTGGAACTAATGTAGATAATGCAGGTTTATCTTGATTTAAATAGTAAGTTAAAATTTCATCTAGTATTTCTCCATTTACTAAAGGCAAGTCTGCATTGATAAAAATTAAAATATTTTCTCTAGATTTAGATTCAAAAATTTCTAAAATATTAGAAAGATCTTCAACAAAACCCTTACCTAAAGTATCTAAATAAAATGATTTTTCTTCACTGTCATAAAAAGAATCATCAAAGCTGGAAAAATCTAAATCATTTATTAAGAAATCTTTTGTATTTTTGGCATTTGGACTAACAGCAACAACTGTTTTTTCAATTAATTTAGATTCATTAATATTATCTAAAACATGCTTAATTAATGGTTTATTATTTATTGGAAAAAGTGGTTTTTCAATATCAGCTTTTAATCTTAAACCTTTTCCACCAGCCATTACAAGAGCTATAATCATAAATACACCAATAATTAATTTATAAAAACAATACCTATAATAGAATAAAAATAAATAATGAAATAAAAATTTAAAAAATAAATAATTTAATTAAAATTCTAAAATCTTAATAAATAAAAAAACTTTAAAATTAAAAAATTCTAAAATCTAATGAATATTTTAATAAAAGATACCTGATAACTTATTTAATTGTACCTTGTGCTTGCATTCTTCTCTTAAGAATACATCTTTCTCCTTGGTTTCCGCCAAGAGGATTCTTTTGAGTTCCCATTGAATTCATACAACGAGCCATAATTGCAGAACCTAAAGCTAATCCATCCTCTACAAATACAACCCCATCGAATTTATCTTGAGCATATTCTAAAATAAGTTCTGGTTTTTTACCTGTAATACCTGCTCTGCCAGTAACCCCTAAAACAGAACCGTCAAGAATAAGATTCTCTTCAAAAGCAACATCAAGAATTCTGTAAACAATATTTGCACTTACATGGTCCATTGTTGCAAGCAATGTAGGAATTCCATCCTCTTCATAAATTTTAGCACCAATTTCTTCTAATTTATCTAATCCATCAGCATTTGTTCCAACATCAGAACCGATTAAACAAGTACCTGCTGCTTTAGCACCTGCAGCATCTAAAGGAACAGTACCAAACCTATCAATTCCTTCTGGGACCTTACAAATATTAATAAGTTCATGTACTTCCTGAGCATATTTTTTAGCCTTTTCCTGATGTTTTTTACCATCTGCTTTTTTAAGTAACTTTGAATCAAATATATCTAATGCCGCACCATTCTTTTGATCAATCTGATTAGAACCTTTAGCTAATGAATCGGAAATTACTCCTGCTAAACCTAAGAAGTTACCAACAGTACTTGCATAAGGTTCCTCTTTATTTACAATACGTCCTGCAAGAGTAGAACCAAAGTCTAAAGATACGCAAGGGTTTCTATAGTCTACATCAGTCCATTTAGCACCTAATTTAATACCTGCAGTAACAAGTTCCCCTTCCATTTCATTAGCTACAACTTCTTTACCTTTTGGAGGAACTACACTTACTACTGCTCCATCAAACATAACATTATCTAATAAAGTGTATTTTTGAAGCCTTTTAGGAAGGTGTGCAGTAGACATAGCTGGTGCCATTTTTTTATGAGAAATACCTGCATCAAGGCAACCATCAGCAAGAGCTTTAATTAATTCTCCCACTTCCTTGGTTGTAGCAAAGCCGGCAGTTACACCAGTAGACCTTACTACAAAGTCTAAATCTTCATCCATATCAACATGTGCCTTTTTAAGTGATTCTAAAACTGTATCTTTAATCATATCAGCAACAGATTCTTTAGAAAGTTCTACACCCCAAACAGTTTTACCAAATACCACTTCTCCTGCTTTAGGTTTTCTAACATCTCTTGTCATTTTAACAGTTTTATTAATTAAATAAGATTGACTGTTATTTAAATTTGTAGCCATAATAACACATTTGGTAGTGGTATTTCCTAATTCTACAGAAGCTGTTACATAATACTCATCAGGTTTAGCAACAACAGTACCCGGACCTTGAGGCCTGCTACCTGCTTTTAAAATACTTAAATCCCTTGATCTGCTTTCAGCAACAATTGGCTTAGGCCCTTTCTTAAAAAATTTATCTAAAAAAGACATATAAAATCCCCATAATCTTTATATAGTATATACTATTTTCATCAAATAATATAAATTTTGTTAAATCTTTTTTGAAATACCAAGAAATTAAAAAAAGAGCTTGTAAAAAATTCTAGGCTTAAAAATAAAAATTTATTATTTATTAATAATTAAAAACAAATTGAAGCCTATAACATTTTACATTAGCATAAACTAAATTAAGGATATATAGTTAAATTATTATCTAAATTATATTTTTATAATTTTTATCCATTATTGTTGAAACTAATAATAAATTAATCTTTGAAATTAATAATAAATTAATCTTTGAAACTAATAATAAATTAACCCTTATAAAAATATAATTATAGTTTTTAGCAAACAATTTATATAAAAAGAAGAATTAAAAATGAATTTTATATAAATTTAATGAAAAAACTGAATCTTAGACAAATTTAATACAAGTTAAAAACATGAAAAAACTGAATCTTAGACAAATTTAATAGAAGCTAAAAACTATAAAGATTTATTTATTTTCAATACATATATCTAATTGTTAGTTCCAAATATACAAATATGTCAAGTTTAATAAGAACTAAGCAAACATAGATGAAGCATAAGAATTAAATGAATTTTCATTTAATTCTTATTCGTGTTTGCTAAAATAATATTCTGGAGAAAATATTATTTTATTGTTTAGATTTGATAAATTAAACATATTTTTAGCTGAATTTAAATATGTTTAAAAAATTTTTAGGAAAATTAGTTAAAGTAATTTAAATTACTTTAACTATACAATATTATTCAAATTTGATGAAGAACAATATTATAACTTGAAACAGCCTTAAAATATGGATATTACAATAGTTTATTAAATGGATGATTTTCTACTGCCGTAGTCCCTATATCTCTTACTGCTTCAGCAATAAACATATCAGTTTGAGCTACAGCAGGAAATGCAATTTTAGCATTATCTATAGGGCCAAAAAGGACGAAATCTCCACCACACATTACTTGAACAATATTAGCGCCAATATCACAAACAGTATATGCAGTTTTATTACCCTCTTTTTTATAATCTCTTAACCAATCCCATGCAGAAGGTACATTATGAATACCAGAACCAAGAGGGTATCCCCATTTAGCTTTTTCTGCAAAAGAAGTCCTAGCTGCCACACCAGCACCTTGACCAAGAGGAGTTACAGCAGTATCCATCAAATACTTATCAATACCACAATCACTAGCAACTTCTAACAAACCTTTTTCATAAGATCCATCATCTCCATCTTCCCACATAGCTAATTTACCATTTATAGATGGATTCATTGGATTAAATCCTAAAATAATGGAAGCGGATATAGAAGTTTCTGCAAGAGCATCTAATTCTGCTTTATCTGCAGACATGTTAATAGAATTATATATTCCTCTATCATACAATCCTATTTCATCAACATATTGAGCTCCTGCAACTCTAGCATCAGCAGAGGTTGAGTCTATAAGAAAAGGATAATCACTAATTTCTCCTACAAATTCTAAATACTTAATGATAGCTTCTTCAGTTTGTCCAAAAACCTGTATTAAACATGGATTACCTGTAATATCAGCCATTTCTTCCATATCTTTAATTAAAGATTCTGCACGATCTTTATCAAAAACACCAGCCAATTCATCATCAATGATATTATGCCCACCATAGAAAATAGTACCTGCTAGAACAGTAGGATATTCACCAGGCTGACCACCTATTTTTACACCAGCAATATCAAAAACTTCTTGTTCTTTGTCAAATTTAAACATATCATTTAACCTCAAAAATTAATTTGATAATTTCTAATGTTTTATAATTTCTTCTTTAACAATTGAATTATTCAATTATGATTTATTAATTAAAAATATTATTTTATTTATTGATATAAAAAATTTATAAAATAAATTTTATAAAATAAATTTTATAAAAAATAAATTTTAATTTATTAACAATCATTATAAATATAAATTTAAAAAAATTATAAAGTTTATTTTAAAAAATATAAAATAAAATTGATTTGTTCAAAAAAGATAAAGGTTAATCAATAAAAGTTTTAAAAAAAAAGAGATTTTTAAAAAACAAAATATCAATTATTCTAAAAAAATGAACAAAAAAATTTAAATTATGGTTTAATTTAATTTATCAAATTAAAATAAAGCTTATTTTTAAAATAAATTAGAAAATATCATATAAATATTGATTGAAGTTATATATAAAGTTTATGTTAAAAATAAAAACTAATAATCAAGAATTAAAATTATAAAAAACAGCAATATAGTAATAAAAAATAAAAATAAAGTATTACTAATCTTAATAAATAAGATTATAGAATTTAAATAGAGATATAAAAATTAGAAAAATGTCTAATCAGCGAAATGAAAAATTTCAAAAAATTTCGATTAAATTTTTTTTAAATTTTGAAAAAATAGTAAAAATAAGAAAATTAATAAAAATAGTAGATTAAATAAATTTTTGAAAATTATAAAAAATTTAAAATAGATTAGATGATAAAAATCATCTAATCTTGAACCCTTTCAATTATAATAATTTGAAAAGTGGGTGTTCTTCAATAGGTTCGGTACCAATATCTTTTGCTGCTTCAGCAATCATGATATCAGCCATACCACATGCAGGGAATGCAAGTCTTGAGTTTTCGATAGGACCGAAAAGAACGAAGTCTCCACCAGCCATTTGCTGTACGATATTAGAACCTATGTCACAAACAGGCCATGCCTCTGTGTGTTCTTTTTTATATTGTCTTAACCAATCCCATGCAGAAGGTACGTTGTGAATACCGGAACCTACAGGGTATCCCCATTTAGCTTTTACAGCATAGGAAGTTCTTACTGCAGGACCTGCACCTTGACCTAAAGGAGTTACTGCTACATCCATCCATGGTTTTGTAATTCCACATCTTTCTGCCATTTCAAGAATACCTTCATCAATAACACTTCCACCAGATTCCCAGATTTCGAGTTTACCTGCTACACCTGGAGACATTGGGTTGAAACCTAAGAGAATAGATGCATCAATGTCAGAGTTAGCAACAGCTTCAATCTCAGCAGCTTCAGCTGCCATACTTAAGGAGTTGTATACAGCTCTTTCAGCTAATCCTACTTCTTGTACATATTCTACACCTGCAATTTTTGCAGCTGCAGCAGTTGAGTCAATGAGGAAAGGTTTGTCACAGACATCTCCTACAAATTCTAAGTATTTAACCATAGCATCTGCAGTAGCACCGAAAGTTTGTACAACACAAGGGTTTCCAGTAACATCAGACATTTCTTCCATTGTTCTAATTAATCCTTCAGCAGCGTCTTTATCAAAGTCACCTGCTTTTTCATCACTAATAATTTTGTGTCCGCCATAGAAAATAGTTCCTGCTAAAACGGTAGGGTATTCTCCAGGTTGTCCTCCCATTTTAACTCCAGCTATATCAACGACGAGTTGTTCTTTATCAAATCTAAACATTTATAATCCTCCAATTTAGATTAATCCTGTAAGTATAGATTGCATTGCGCCTACAATTCCAAATTCAATAGATACAATCAAAATTACAAGACCTAAAATTATACCATATAAAATACCAATATCTCTACCGTTTTGTTGACCTAAACGTTGGAAATATTCTCCAACAGCAAATTCTACTTTTTCTTCAGCTTCATCTAATTTTTGAGTTGCAGCTGACATATCATCGGCAGATACAATAATTTGAGGTACTGATTCTTCAGACATTTATAACACCTCTATAATCCACATAATTTAGCTAAATATGGAATAACAACTGCTAAACAGATAGCAATTCCAAGACCAATAGCCATTCCAGAAAATCTGGTACTGATTACTCCAGCAAATAATCTTCCTTCTCTACCTATGAGTTTAGAACGGTATTCTATATTACTAGAAGTATTCCTAATTCCACGAGTGTTTGGTTTGTTAGAAAATTTAACCATAATAAGACCTCCAGTTATATACCTGCTAAAGGTGCCATTAATAATATGAAACCAATTACTAAAGTAAATACTAATCCAATCATAATACCTTGGACTTTACCTGCATAGTTACCTGCCATATTTCTTTGTACAGCACCAACTAATTTTATTTGAGTATCGATGTTTCTTAATCTTGCTTCAATTAATGCAGTTTCTGAGGAAATAGGGCGAATTTCTTCACCATCATCTTCATCATCATCTCCTTCAGATACTTCAATAACCATAGCATCTTCTTCAAAAGCACCAGGATCTTTTTCTATACATTCTTTAACTTTAGAAGTGATTGCTCCACCATCTTCATTATCAATCATATCAACAAGTTCTACTTGTTGTTGGAACCTTTCTACACCCTCCATAGGAATATTTTCTACAAATGGAATAGCACCAGTAGCTCCAGTGATTTTCTTCTTCTCAGGGTCGCAACCATTTTCATGTAATGCTTGGAAACTTTGACCAGTAATGTGACCTTGTACTTCAGCACCACAAAGAACTAAAAATCTGATGTTTGGGTTTGAAATAATGTTTGCTACAACTTTTTCAATACCAAGGTTTTCAGTTTTACAAGGACCAGCAATAGCAGCACCAGCAGCAGCTGGAATATCTTCATTGTGAGAAGCTAAAGTAGTTACAGCAACAGGACTTTCAGGGTCCCCAACAACATAATCCCCACTAACAACAGGCCAAGTGTCAGAAGTAGGTTTTTTATCTACCATCTATAAAACCCCCATAGCCATTAATAAAGGCATTGCTGCCATAATAAGGAATAACCCTATAATAAACCCATAAACCATGTTGGTTAATTTACCTGCAATAACAAAGTTACCTTCTCTTCCAGGAAATGAACCTAATGGTGCTGAATTAGGATCTAAGGAATTCATTAATTCATCAGCAGCTGCTTCAACTTTTGCGATTTCTCCATTTATTTCATCCATTGAAATAATAATTAAATCTCCACCACCTGCTCCGAGAATACCGGAGTCAGGATCAAGATTTAAGTTTAATTCAGGAACAAATTGTACTAATGGTAACATTCATACATCCTCCTTATTCCTCAACTTTTGGCCATAAACCAGCCCATTTAACAGATGCAGCTGCTTCATATGAAGCATCAACAAACATTTTAAATGAGATGTACCATCCTATAAGTCCAACAATTAAAATTGCAAACCATCCGTATCCTCCAACAAAAATAGCGAGAATACCAGTGATAATCATTGATAAGAATGCAGTAGATGCACCACATTTAAGAGTCCTAACTTGATTTTCGTTAGGTCCTAAACATGCATTGAATGGGTGTTGGATAGCCATAGTAGTTAATATATAAAATACAGCAATAAATCCAGGAGCTACAACAAGGTTTAAGATTCCCTCAATAGCATATCCGCCTGCAATAGCGGAAGAGAATCCAAGTACAGCTAAAGCTGCAGCACCAGCGATTTCAGCAGTACATCTTTCCATAACAGGTATTTTCATTCCAACAATTTTTTTAGCTACAATAGCAACTATTAAACCAATAATCATAGCAAATATTAATGCAAGTATAGGTCCTGCTATTTCCAATCCAGTTAAGTTAAGTGCAGCAATAATACCTACACCAGCTAAAGCACCAGTTACACCAATACCTAAAGACATGTAACCGATAGAAGGTACACCAGTACCTAAACCGTAACTTGCAACACTACGAACAGCAATTACTCCCCAAAGAATAGCACATACAGCACCAAGACAAGAGAGAACTGGTCCAATAATAGGGTCAATACCTGATAAGTAAATACCGATTAATCCACCGATAATACCAATTGCTAATATTACATTAGCATCTACAGCACCTTCTGCAGGTGCTCCACTTCCTCCAGCAGACATCTTAAATACCTCCAATCATTAAAACAATGAAAATTGCAGCTACAAGAGAAACAATAGCACAAGCGAGGATTCCAGTAGGGAGTCTTTTGAATTTAGGATCTACGAAACCTTCAATAGTACCTCCAATGTTATAGGAAGCAGTTACTGAATTGATAAAGAACATAGCTACAGAGAGTATAGCTGCTAATCCAGCGATTACAGCAGGGCCATATCCAATTAAATTAGTAGATGCAAAGTTATAAAGTGCCCAGTAAACTAATCCTCCACCAGCACCACCAAGTAAACCTCCGATGATACCACTTACAAAACAAACAGTAGGAATACCGTGTCCTTCAGTACCTGGAGTTTTATATTTTTCTTGGTTCCAACCAGTGATTGGGTCAACTGCAGCTTTACCAGATGCTGGTACTACACCAACACCGAAAATATAAATAAAGTTACCAATAAGCATAGTGATACCCATCATTAACATTGAACCAACTGCACCTGCTAATACGATTAACCATACTGGTTGTCCTGACATAGAAGCTGCGGTAATGAGTCCAGTTAATCCTGCACCAGCTGCTAACATTGCGGTACCAGTTCCTACACCGGTAGCGGTAGCCATAGCTGCAGGAGCACCACCTACAGGAATGAAGTGTACACCTCCACCCATAATAATACCTGCAATTACAACACATATAATAAACAAAATAAGATCCATAATGTAACCTCCTTATTCCTCATATGGTCCGAATTTTTCTCTTGCAGACTTTTCAAGTAAGTAGTTACCAGTGATTAATAAGATAACAATGATAATACCTACGAATTGTCCTCCAATAGCTCCGAATACAATAGTAATCCAAAAACTAATGAAAACAATGAGTCCGAAACAGAATCCTGTTAAAGGTCCACCATATTTAGCACAGAAATTACCTACATCGATAGAGTTTTTAGCACCGAGAGGAGCTTTAGTTACAATATCCCCTTGAATAGCTACAGGAGTACCTCCTCCATAATCGAATTTTTGGTATTCGCTTTCTGCACCGTAATGAACATCCCCAGTGGATGATCCGATTGCACCAATAGTAATTCCCCAAAGTACAGCGAGTAATGGTAATGGGAATGGGTGTCCAAGTCCGTCTAATGGAAGGGTCATTAAGTAAGCCATCCCTACAATACCAAAACTAGCTATAAAACCATGAGCTGCGATAGGGCCTAAGGATTGAGTTAATACATCCATAAATAATGGTTGTTCAAATTGAGATTGACCAACAATCCTTCCCATGTGTGATGTGACTGTATAAATTGCGTGAACAAGAGCAGCAACAGTGGAACCCATTGCTATAGCTACTATAGGTATAATACCCATACTAATAGCAAGGTATGCAATAGCACCAGAGATACCACACCAGCACCCATATGCTACAGGCTCCCCAGAAGCTGCCTTATTTATCATACGGTGTAAATGTCCCATTTGTGGAGCAAGTTGAACTTGTGAGTTAGGGTTACTTTGTGAACCGATGTCAGACTCTAAGTCCTCTGCAGCACCAGCGATAGTTGCTGCTGCACCCATTAATGCGACTACACCTAATGTAATAGGGTCCATATTTTCTTTTCCTCCTTAAGTTTTATTAAATTTAAATTATTTAATAAATTGTTATGTGATTAAATTTCCATCTTTAATCACAATTAGACATATTCTGCTCAAATATAAAACCATAAAGACATAAAATAAAAATGGACTAAATAATGGACTAAAGCAAAATTTAGACCATTTTTAGAACATCTAAATGATTTTATACTTTATGATTATACTTCAAAACTTAAACAAATATTTTATAAATCAAATAAGCCAATGAAGAAACCACTCAGCTTTTAATCTAGCTAGATTAAATCCTTAAAGTGTTAAGAATGAAATATTTGATGAATAAATCTAAAAATCTTAATAATTAAACCTGAATAACTAATAAGATAAACCACTAATTTTTTCAAGTTTACTTTAATTAAAATAAACTTAAAATTAATTAATTTACAGACAGTTAACTGCCTATATTCTATAATTTTTTTAAAACACTATATATAAGTTTTACTAAATAATCTCAAATTTTATCAAATATTTTTAGCATTACCTAATTTTTTAAGCTAACTATCAAAAATAATTGATAACAAGTCAATTTATTTTAAGAATGATTTTTATAAAGAGATTAATTTTTTTTAAATATCCTCAAATAAAATATATTTTATTATATTCAAAATCAATTGATAAAAAATCCATTCTACTTTATACAAACTAATTTCTTATTGAAAAAAATAAATAAGGTAAAACATTAAATTCCTAAGAATATAATGTTAAAAACCTTATTTATTAAAATTCCCATTTAAACCAAACTTATTTTGCTGGAATGATGATAGATCTTTCACCTGCAGGTTCGAATTCTCTTAAAGCACCTTTAGCAAATTCTGCTCTTACTTTAGTGAAGTCGAATGCTAAGTTTTTATCAGCAAATGCAATTTTTACAAGAGGGTTAACTGCATAAGCATCTTTACGAGCACTGTGAGGTGCTTGTGCAATACCTGCGTACTCACCTTGGTGACCAACATTCATTGCATAGTTAGGATAGTTAGGTCCTCTTAATTCAAGTGGTAAACCTTCGTCGTTTCTAATAGCGAATACGTTAGCTGCACCACATTGGTCTTGTAAGTCGTAACCATAGAATCCTAATCTGGAATGTTGTTCTTTGTGTAAGTATTGTGCTAAGTACCATGCAGATAAACCAGTTTGTGCATTACCTGTTGCAAATGCAGTGGAAATACCGGAAGCTGCGGAAATAACAGCAGCTCTTTGAGAACCACCGAAGTGGGTTTCAAGTAAAGCTGGGTATTCTTCGTATTGTTCTAAGGAGTAGAATGCTACTTCAGAACCTACATCAAGAACAGTGTCCATGTTGTTTGGAGCTTCACATAATCCACCGTATTTGTCTTCTACATAATCTTTACCGAAGTAAGAGAAGTCATCTAATACATTATCAGTATATGCTGCGGTAGCATATTGAGTAAATCCTACACCACCAGACATGTAAGATCCTAACCAAATTTGGTCGTATAAAGCAGCACCTAAAGCTACTACTTCTAATGAGGATTTTACAGGGTCATCAGATACTCTGGTAGCTTGACAGATATCTGCCATAAATCCGAATGGAACACCACCAAGTTCGTTATCTGCTCTTGCTCTTCTGATAGGTAAGTAAGTACCCATACCAATAACTTCTGCGTGTTTAGATGCGTAAGCAAAGTCACCAGTAGCTCCTTCACCTGCACATTGACCGTATGCAGAAATCATTGACATACCAATTTGCATTGCAGACCATCTAGAGGTAGTACCACCATCACAAACTCTACCTACAACAGATGGAATTCTTACTATTTGCCAAATTGCTCCCCCTACTTCAGATTTTAAAACTTCAGCTTGTTCTTCTGGGAACTCTTTGTTAATATCTAATACAAATGCAGCATCTATTTCATCTGCTAAGTCATCATCACCAGTAAAGATTTTTACATAGGAATCTTCTACTAATAGTGGGTTGGTTTCTACCATATGTTCTTGAATAACAGCTGCACCAGGCATAGCGTGGTTTACAACTTCTAAGTAGTTGGTAATGGTTTCAGGAGTTACTTCCATACCTAATCTTTTTTCAAGTACATTGTGAGCAGTGTTTAAACCTACAATTACAGTTCTTCTAATATCGTCCCAAGCTTGTTGCATTGCTGCGTTGTTGATAAAGTGTAAGTCATCACCTTCAACAAAAGTGTCAGTACCAGATAATTGGTAGGACATTAAAGCTCTTTGTCCAAGAGGGTTACCAATATCTGGGTTGTACATTGGAATTCCTCTTTTCTCAGCGATTGATTTACCTTCGTTTACAAACTCAGTTTTTCTTTCAGATTGAGTCCAACCACCCATATTATAGAAGGTAGTAGTTCTTTCATCTGGAGCTTCTTTGAATTTTTTAGTCATTGCATCTAAGAATTTTTTATCAGCCATTTTAATAAACCTCCCCTATAATTCTGGGTTGTAACCAAAATTAGATCTGGTGACGTGTATTTGATATAATACATCTACAGCGTCTTTATCCTCTCTGTAAGCTTCACCATCAATTCTGTAAATAGTGGTTTTTGTTCTGAGAGTTTCTTCATCTAATGGTTCACCTAATACAACAGGTTCATCTAATTCACGACCAATTTGGTCTTTTACCATTTCAATTTTACCAGTTTCTTTGTTGAATACTTGTCTTCTAAGCATGTCAAACATTAAACCGTTTTCATCGAGTCTTAAAGAGTGACCGTGTACACCTGCACCTCTGATACCAGAAGTTGCTGGATCGTAGTATTCGTTTTCTATTAATTCTTTAGAAATACGTTCTACATCTCTTTCACGAGCTTCGATAATTTGTCTACCGGATAAAGTACCAGTATCAATACCTCTGTATCTGTAAAGGTAAGATCTTGCTCTTAAGTAAGGTTGAGCTGGAGCAAAGTACATGGAGTCAGCGAATTGAATATATCTTACTCTGTCCCCTGCTTTTGCACCTGCAATAGGTTCTACGATTTCTCTAATAATGTCATCAGGTTCGTCCATCTCATCGAGTGGTGGGTGAACAGATTTATATTCTTCACCTGGAGCTCTGTGACCTAAAATTTTTACTACATCTTCATCAGATATTTCTCTTAAAACTTCTAATTCCACATCTGGGTTAGTGAATTTTCTTCTGTTTTCAGCTACCTGAGAAGTTCCTGGATAATATTGTGCCATAATCATGCATCTCCTAATGTTAATCTAACTTTTCTAATAATCTCATCTAATTTCTCTTGAGAGACTGTTTGTCCTCTTATAACTCCTGAAACTATATTCATAATTTTGCCTCTAGTTTTTACCTCATCAGGCATAACTTTTGCGGTTTTAACACCAATTTTCGCAAAATCTTCAAAATCTACAGGATATTCACAAATAATTACACAAGGTTTATCTATATTACGCAAGATTAATCTTGCTTTGTATGTAATATGATTTCTTACTCCACCTAAATGAACCACAATAACTTTAAATTTTTGCATTTGTTCAACTTCTTTATCAGTTAAGCCAAAAGCATTACCTGCACCACCTGCAGGGGCATCATGTGGAACACCACTACCTGCATCTAAAATCATAGTACTGGTTAATAAGTTAGCTTCACGTAAACCAAAGGTAATCTCACAAACTGGTTTGGTAATATGTCTACGACCTGGAGACATAGCAACTGCCAAAATATCACTTCCACATTCTGCAAAAGTTCCTCTTTGAGCAATTCCTCCTCCTTCACCAAGACCTCTTGTTTCCCTACAGTCTACAACATGAGTACATCTTCCAATCATATTATCAAATACCTAAATGATATCTATTCTCCACTATCTTTTCTTAGAATAGAGACATGGTCCTTAAATTTAGAACGTTGATCAGAAATACCGATCAATTCATCAGGAATTTCTGTACTATCACCATATTTCATATTATCAGTAACTGTTCTTTGTTTCCTGATATATTGTGATTTACTAGTATTAATATCAAAACCAGTGTTAATGTGTTCACTACATATATCTCTAATTTCTTCAATACCAGTTTCTTCATATAGTTCTACAAAAATCCTACCAGTTTTTACTTTTAATTCAATTTTTTCACCATTTACCACAATGATTCTACGGTCACCATAAATGCGATCAATATCATCTTGTGGTGGGAGTCTTGGCCCTTGAATAACAGTTCTTTTAACTGAATCTAAAGATTCTAAATCATTTAATAATTTTTCAGTTGTATCTGTTCCTAAAATTCTATGTGGAAATATTTCAATATCCATTATTAAACCTCAACGAAATCCAAATTAAACTTTTAATTTGAATAACCTTAAATGTGATAGTAAATTAGATTTTAATTAATTAAACAATTAATTCGATAATTAGATGTCACCTTTTATATCAGCAGCTGCTAAAGCAACATATTTGAGTGGTTCTCTGAATTCATCAATCTCACTGTAAATCTCTTTAATTAATCCAGAAGTAGCTTCTGGAGAGAAGAGTTGGGTACCAGCATCTAATGCCATACCTGCAGCTACACAAGGAATAGTAAATCCTTTACTGTGTCTGGTTACTACGTGGTTACCGTTGAATAAACCAGGACCTCCTCCACCATAGATAGAGTGAGAGAAGAAAGAGAATCCAACAGCTACACCTTCTGCTCTACCAAAGTCAATACCTGGTAAACCAGTAGCGAATTCAATGTTGTCATTGAAGTAAAGAATAGTAGATGGAATACCTTGAGCAGCTCTTGCTGCACCTACGTTAACCATTACAGCAGCAGTACAACCAGCAGCAGCATATGCATTCCATTTAGCTGTGTCATTAGTTGCATACATGTTGAAATCGGTTAATTCTTTTTCGACAGCAATTACATCATCTGCTTCAGCTTTAGCAATGGTATCTTGTACAATAGAACCTACAGTTCCATCTTTTGCATTGTCTTGTACTAAACCTAATACCATGTTGTCTGCATTTAATCCTTGATAAGCTAAACCTAATAAGTGCATTCTTTCGAAAGCACCTACTGCATCACCCATTTCAAACATAGCAGTTTGTTCGAAAATACTTGCAAGTGCAGTAGCTTGTAAAGTATTTTTCAAAGTAGCAGCAACGAAGTCGTTTGCTTTAATGTTTCTTAAAGAGTAACCAGGACCTTCTAATTTTTGTGGAATGTCTAACATGGTTTTTATGTTAGATCCCATATATTCTACAGATTGTGGGTATCTTCCTAATATTGCAGCTTTAACCATATTTGCATCGTACATATCTACATCAAACTCGTTAATAATAGCTTGAGTTAATGCAGTAGCAGTAGCTAAAGTAGCAACAGAATATTCTGCTGAAGAATCTAATCTGATAGTTGGAATTTGAACTAAAATTCTTTTTCCACCAGAAAGTACTTGAGATACAGTGTCATCGCCTTCATTTACTTGAAGCATTTCTTTTACAGAAGCAGCAATAGAATCTGCTTGACCAACAACATCAAGATCTATTTCTCTTCCTAAGATTTTAGATTTTGCTCCACCAACGGAAGCAGTTTTTAAAGATTTCTCGATACCTTCTAAGTTTACAGCTACAGTTCTTTTTACACCGCTAATAATATCTTTAATAGCAGGATTACGTAACGGACTTAGAGCCTCGATTGGTACATCAGCTTCCACTAATGAACCTCTATCGTCGTATAAATCGACTTTATCATCAAACTTTGCCAATTTTTTCCCTCCTAATTAATAGAGTTTAATATACCACCCAATAAAAACTTTTTTAGTAATTATTGAGTAAGCTATCAAGCAAAATTTTTTGCAATAGCCAGCTATTTGGTATACGAATATATTTTTATTTAAAATATAATATAAACATTCGTTTAAGGATTAAATAGAAACATTTATAAGTAATAAAATATTTTAATTTATTTATTATATAATATCTAAAAAGTAATACTTTTTTAAATTGATTAAACTAAATTAAACTAAAAAGATAAATAAAATATTGCCTAATTTAAAAAAATAAATAGAAATAAGTTTATCATTATCAAATAGCCAATAATTGATTGTTTAAAATCAAAATAAAGAAAAAAACAAAAAACCATAAAAATTTTAAATATTACTAAATTTAAAAAAAATTAATACTTTTAGTATTTAAAAAAACAGTTAATTTTTTTTTAAAAAAATAAAAATTATGCAAATTAAACAAAAGTTTTCATAAAAAGTTTAAAAAAATAGAATAATAAAATTAGATAATTTTGAAAAATTAAAATTAAAAAAATAAAGATAATTAAAAAATTAAAAAAAGTAAATATAATTGAAAAATTAAAAAAATAAATTAAAAAGCTTTTTTCATTCCAAAGAAGTTTATAGCATGTATAAGATCTATAAATGATTCAAGTTCAGATTCAATAACATCTTCTTCACTCATACCACTACTTAATTCACCATCAACACTTAAAGTATCAGGACCATAAGCTATAAAGCGACTTACACCATCTTCACTCAAGATTCTTTCAGCATCCAATTGATGAATAAAAGCTCTTCCTGGAAGAATAACAGTTTCTTTAACATCCTCTAAATCTAAAACTTCTAAGTCTTGCTTTGTCATTAAACATGCAATATCTTTCTTTGTTGGGAGAACATTAACATTATCTGGAGCAATTTTATTGAAAATCTTTTTTAAGAAAGGAGCTGCAATTTTAGAAGTTAAAATTGTTGCCTCACCAGTAACTTGAGGTAAAATCCCTAAAAATTCTTCATATTCATCTTTTGCTAATATAAACGGTGCCCCAATAGTCGGATCTGATAAAGGTGTACCTGTAACTCTAAGATTATATTCAGAATTAATTTCTTTAACAAGTTCCTCAAATTCAAGTGGTTCATGAGGAATAATTCCCTCAACAACAGGTTCATTACCTAAAATCAATCCTTGATCATAGCTATTTGCAAAACGCATCATCATTAAAGCTTTTGCACCCCACTCTTCTAATTTTTCACAGGTATTTTGTAAAGCTGCACCGTCATTGACCCCTGGAATAATTACTGCTGCAGCATGTAAATCTGCACCTTCTGCAAAAAGTTGGGCGGCTTTAAGAGATTCTTCAGGACTTGGATCTAGCATCCATTCTTTTCTAAGCTTTGCATCTGCTGCAAAAATAGTATAAGTAACCTCATCTACTCCCTGATTTAAAAATTGGGTAGCTATATCTCCATCATCAATTCCTTTTCCACTTGTATAACCTAAGTGAATTGGTAATTGCCATTGATATAAATTAGAAATCAATTCTTCAAGGTAAGGGTAACAACTAACATCCCCTCCACCACTGATGTTAACTTTAAGCTTGGCATCTCTTATAGGGTTCATCATCAGGGTCATTTGAACTTCATTTAAAACAGCAAATGGTTGTTGGAATTCCTTTCCTGACTCTTGAACTCCTTCTAAACATCTTTGGCATCCAACATTATTAGGTGGGCAATGCTGACATCCAAGAGCTTCTGTTAAAGGTTTTACTTTTCTAAAGTAGCAAAACTTACAAAAACCTCTACAATCTTTTCCAGGAGTTCCACCAAGGTCTGCTATAACTTGCATTCTTACACTTCACAACACTTAGATACTTTAAAGTTTACAATAACCTGCATTTACACTTCACAACATAGATAGTTTAAAGTTTACAATAAAAAAATTACTCAATTAAAGCAATTGATATAACTTAAACAAAAGCTTAAACAAAGCATATTATATATAGTGACTTTTATAACATGAAAAAATGAAATAAAATTGAAAAAATTTTAAAAATAATATGATTAAAAAAATAAAATCTAGACTAATGAAATTAATATTATTAAATTAGTCAACTAATGAACTTTCAGTTAAAAGTTCTACAAGAATATAATCATAAAAATGAGATTTTTTAATATCTGCGATTTCTTTTAATTTTTGCTCTCCAATCATTACATTTTCAATTTCTTCATGATATTTATCATAATCTAATTTTACTCTTAAACCACTAAGTTGGCTTGTTACAGGAGTTGGAGAAATGACTTCTTTAATAGCTGGAACTTGACTTTCAATTTCATTTTTAACTAAAATTGAAGGTGCAATTGGAGGATCTTGAGCAAGCTCTTTTTTACGTTTTTCTAAAAGATCTTCAACAGTTTCAACTAATTTTTTCAATGCCCTTATATTTTCTCCTCTTTTTAATCTACGAGGGATTCTACCTAATCCTGAAACATAAGCATCTACACCAGGCAATTCTTCTAAATCAATTTCAGGAGCTCCAGTAACAATTACTGGAATATCAATATCATTATAAAGATAAGCTTTATCAACGATACATTGTTTAAAACTACCTAATGCAAAAATAGCTATATCATGTTCTTCGATTAAGTATTTTTCTTCTTGAGAAATACCCGCAGTTCCTTTACCATGACCACGAGCTAAACCAACCATATTATCTTTTGCACCATAACGTCTAAGGTATTCAGAAATATCACAAGCTGCATGAGGAAGGTGATGTCTTGCAAGAGTTGGTGAAACAATAGCTATTTCAGAACCTGCCATAGGTGCAATAGAAATTTCACCTAAAAGTTCTTTAGCTTTAGCCTTAATAATATCTACATCATCAATAGGAATTGCCATATTTAAAACAAGTTCCATTTGCAATATATTGGATTGAAGAACAAAACCTCCTAAGTCTTCAATCAGCTCTCTCATTTCCTCACTTTTGTGAATTCCACCAGTGTAGGTTAATGTTTCATACATAATTGCATCACCTTAAAAATCATATAATAATCAATCTATTTTATTTATTAGTTAAATTCATTCTATTTTAAATAATTAAAATCTAAAAAATTACGATTTTAAAATATCTTGATTTAATATATTTTCTTATTCTATTATATAATTTATTATTTTTACCATGAAAAATTTTATATCCTACAAATAAAAATAAAATCATATAAAATAAATTTTTTAAAAAAAATGGAGTTTAAAAATAAAAACTTATTATTAATTTATAAATAAGCTAATTAAAAATAAACTTAAGCTATAAAATTTTACAGTTTCTAAAAAATAACTACTATTTTTAACAATAGGTGACATTATGGTTGAATTAGATAGGGATGAATTATACAAAGAATTAGAAGAGATGGAAAATGATTTAAGACTTTATCCAATTGAAGAAGGATTAGAAGATGATATAATTGATTTTATTAATGAAAAAGAATTAAATGAGAATGAAAAATGGGATTTGAATAATAGGCTTGAAGATTTCTTCTATGGTGCTAAACTTAAATGCAGAAAACCTACTTATTTCTTTACAGATGGATTTGAGTTTTATGTTACTGAAATTTATATAGACTTTAGAATTTTAGAACATATTAAAAAATCATTTCCTAAATTTAATCAATTATCAATCTCATCTGAAATAGAAGCAGGGTTTTCAACTTTATCTGTTAAATTAACATTATAAAAAAAATCTTTCAGAACCCCCATTATCTATTAATTGTTTTTTAATTAAAACTTATAATAATCACTTAAAATAAACATCTATCTTTTTATGAGGAACTGTTCTTCTATATCTTACCCTTGGATAACCTATTACAAAAGCAGAATACATGTGTTTATCTGAATCTATTTCTGGGAAAAATTCCATTAATTTGTCATGATTTATTTCATCTGCTTTAAGAGTGAATAAAGAATAAAACCCTCCAAGACCCATGGTATAAGCTAATAACTCTAGCCTTGTATTTGCAATTAATGCATTAGCTTGACTTTTAGAAAATGATAAAATCATTTGATGGCCTTCCCAAAGAAGTGGGTGCTTTTTATTATCACATTTCCCTCTAAGATATTCTCCAAATTGTTTTATCCTAAAGAACTTATCTTCTTCAGCACTGATTATATCATAAACTAAATGCATAAAATCATCTAATTTTTCATCAAGTACAACAAATTCAACATCTTGAGCATTTTGAGCACTTGGGCTGTAATAGGCAGCTTCAAATAACTTACCAAAGGTTTTTTTATCTATTTTTTTCTTTTTAAACCAACGAATGCTTCTACGTTGTTTTAAAAACTGTAAAAAATCCTCAGAGTTTACTGGAATTTCACAAGGATCATAATCTTCAACAGGATTAGATTGATCTTTAAATACATTAAGGGAAATACTTTCAGTTGGACAAATAGCTAAACAATGCCCACAATCAAAACAATCCCCCATTATCTACTTCCACCGCCTTTTTATCAATTACTTGAATATTATCTCTAATACAAACCATTTCACATAGTTTACAAGCAATACAAGTTTCATTATTAATTTTTAATTTCATTAAATCACTTAATTAATAATTTTAAAATAAGCACATATAAATAAAATAAAATAAAAAAAAGTAGAAAAAACATTAAAAAATCATTTTACTATAAATAAATTAAAATTTATAGATAATTATAATAATCCTTCAATTCTTGCTTTAACATCATTTAAGCTTTCAGTTGGTTCGAATCTTTCTACAACATTACCCTCACGGTCAACTAAAAATTTAGTGAAATTCCATTTAATATCATTGTTGTCTTTATAATGTTTATCCATCATTTTAACAACCATTTTTAATTTTCTAGCACCATCACCTGTAATATCTACAAAGGGTTGCTTTTCTTTAAGGAAAGTATATAAAGGATCTTCATTTTCACCATTTACATCAATTTTTTCAAATATTGGATACTGTACTAAGAAAGTTGCCCTACAAGTTTCTGCAATTTCTTCTCCAGTTCCAGGAGCTTGCTTACCAAACTGATTACATGGAAAATCTAAAATAGTGAATCCATCATCTTTAAATTTATTATAAATTTCAGTTAATTCATTATATTGTGGAGTAAAACCACATTTAGTAGCTGAATTAACAATTAATAAAACTTGTCCTTCATATTCTTTAAGAGATACCATATTTCCATTAATGTCTTTAACTTCAAAATCATAAATTGACATGTTTTCACCTTTAATTTTTATCAATTAAAATCTGTAATAAATCTTTAATAAATCTGTAAAAATTATATTAAATAAAAATCTGCAAATATAAATAAGTTATTAAAAAATAAACCAAAAAATAATTTAATTAACCAAATAAGAACAATTAATCAAATCTATTCTATAAATGAAGCTAAATCTTCTTTAAATTCATCATGTTTAACTTGTTTTGCAGTAAGTGCTAATGTTTTTAAAGGAGCTTTACCAACACATTTTTCTAATTGTGCAAATGCGCCTTCGAATCCACTTCCACCTGCAGTTACAAAGAACTTTACATTATTAAATTTACCTTCATTTTGTTTAATATAGGAAATCATAGGGTTAGCAGCTTTTCCAACCCAAACTGGAACGCCTAAATAAACTAAATCATAATCTGCAGGATTATAATTTAATGGTTCTAAATCAATAATCTTTTCTGAAATAGCGTCTTTTCCACCACGAGCAAAGCCTATTTTACCTCCATATTTTACTTTTGAAACTATCTCTTCAACATTCGCACCCGTTTCATTTGCAATAGCTTCTGCTAATTTTTTTGTAACATCTGTTCTTGAGTAATAAGCAACTAAAATATTCACAATATCACCAATTTAAAAAACTATTTTCTAAATCTAAACTACATTATTTTCTAAATTTAAACTACAATTAAATTTTAAAAATAAATTATTATATGAATTATTTTAATCTAAATGAATATTAATAATTTTCTTTACTTAATCAACTTAACACTCTAATTAAGCTAATAATTTTTTAACTTAAAACTAAGTTAGTTAATTAATAAAAATTTAAAATAAACAGCTATTAGTTAATTAATCAATTTATTCTTTAAAGACTTTTGATACTTATCTAATAATATCTCAAAATTGCCAAAAGTAATAATTAATGCACCAATTAAAAATCCATATAAACTACCAATAAATCCTAAAATAACGAAAGAACCTATTAAAGTAACTAAAACCATTGAAAAAATGTTTTTTCTAGTTAATTTTATACCTTCATAATAATACTCTTTATTAGCCATAATTGATAGATAGAATACAATTAATGAAATAATCAACATTAAACTTGGTATCCAATAATTAATTTCGCCACTATGAATCAACTCAAAAGCAACAGTAACCAAATTAATACTTATTACAATAAAATAATGACTAAACATTAATCTTAAACTTCTTTCTTCTCTATGATGATTAACTAAATCATGTATTTGAACTACATAAGATCCAAACATAGTTATAATTATCAAAAATACTAATATTGGAACCAAATCAAAACTACGTACTTCAAAAAAGTGAGTCATTCCTACAATAGCTTCTCCAAATGTAATAATAGTTAATAATTCAAAACGTTCTGCTAAATGAGGGAAGCTGATAATAGATTTATCAAAGTTACCCCTAATAAAAAATGGTAAAAATGCTCCTGTTAAAATTGCAAGTACATTTAACCAAATAACAAAATCCATATATCCAAATATAATTGCTAAAGAGGATATTAAATAAATAATACATACAACAAGTAAAATTTTAATTGAGTTGCCTGAAGCTCCATTAAATGATTTCTCTTTATTAGCATGAACTGAATATAAAAATACAACTGTAAATAACATTATTAGCATTGAAATATTAAACGCAACCGCTAAATAATTATTCCAAGTTGCAGAAATAGTATTTGCCATATAAATTACTGCAATCATATTTATAATTGCAACTATATATTCATACCACTTCCACTGGCCATAACGATTTACATAGTTAGTAAAGTATAACCATGCTTGTAAAATTACAAATGAAGTGATAATGTAGTTAAATAGACTAAATGGAGGAATTTCACCATTAACTGGTATATTTATAATGGATGTTAATCTTGAAATTGCATATACAAATATTAAATCATAAAATAATTCAATTAATGCTACTTGTTTTTCTTTAACTGGCAAATTATCACTTAAATTTTTTTATTTAAAAACTATTGTTATTTAAAAACTATTGTTAATACTTTTTTAATTTTTAATATATAAAAAATTAATTATATAAAGTATAAAAATTAAAGAATAAATTAGTTATACATTAATAACAATTTAAAAGAGGTTTAAAAATGTTATTTATATATTATCCAAGATGTAGTACATGTAGAAAAGCAAAAAAATGGTTAGATGAAAATGGATTTGAATATAAAAAGCAAGATATCGTTGAAGACAATCCAAATTATAACCAATTAAAAGCATTATATGAGAAAAGTGGATTACCATTAAAAAGGTTCTTCAATACTAGCGGTAAAATCTATAGAGAAATGGAATTAAAAGACAAATTAGCTGAAATGAATGAAGAAGAACAATTGAATCTTTTAGCTACTGACGGTATGCTTGTAAAACGTCCAATAATAGAGACTGAATCTATAGTGCTTACTGGATTTAGGCAAAAAGAGTGGGAAGAGAAATTAAAATAATATTCCCCCATATTTATTTTTAACTAAAACAATAGTTCTTCCTATTTATTTTTAACTAAAACAATAGTTCTTCCTATTTATTTTTAACTAAAACAATAGTTCTTCCTATTTATTTTTAACTAAAACAATACTTCACCATATTATTTTTATTAACTAAATTCATTTTTATTTAAATCTGATTCATTAATTAATAAATAGGAATTATTTATTATTTTTACTATTTTTAAACTTAATCAGTCCTTCTTTTAATGCATTTAATCCTTCTTTCAATAGGCTTTTAGGACATGCAACATTCATTCTTAAGAAATTATCTCCATTTTGACCAAATTGAATTCCTGGAGATAAAAATAAACCAACTTCCTCTCTTAGAACTTCAGAAAAAGTATTAGAATCAGTATTAAAATCCTGATTTAATTTACTAATATCTAACCATAAAAGATAAGTTGCATTTGAAGGAACCAATTTAATTTCAGAAATATTCTCTTTTAAAAAATCATTAACAACAGTTTTATTTTCAAACAAGACTTCTTTTAGTTGACTTAACCATTCTTCACTTTGATAGGCAGCTATAGTAGCATCAACTGTAAATACATTAGGTCCTGAAAAGAAATCTTTTACAAGCTGAATTTCTAAAGTTTCATAAAACTCTTTATTTCTAGTAAAAACAACTGAACTTTGAAGGCCTGCAATATTAAAAGTCTTAGTTGGAGATAAACATGTTAAGCTATCATTAGTTAAATCATTGTCAATAGAGGCAAATGGAGTATATTGAATATCCGGATCTGTTAAATCACAATGTATTTCATCTGAAACTACTAAAACATTATATTCATTTGCTAAGATAGCTATTTTTTCCAAATCCTCTTTTTCCCATATTCTTCCAATAGGATTATGAGGATTGCACAAAAGCATTATTTTTGTTTTAGGATCAGATAGTTTTTCTTCTAAATCTTCAAAATCAATCTTATAAACAGTTTCAATATCTTCTGAATTTGGATTGTATAATAGTGGATTTTCTAAAACTTTACGGTTATTATTTTCTATAACATAAGAGAAAACATGATAAACTGGAGTTTGAATAAGTATATTATCTCCTTCACTACTAAATGCACGAATGATGCTAGTTATTGCAGGCATAACTCCACTTGCAAATAAGAGCTCATCTCTTTTCATATCAAGATTATATTTTTTCCACCAATTAATATAAGAATCAAAATAGCTATCTGTTAAAATAGAGTATCCATAAATACCATGTTCAGTTTTTTTATTAACAGCTTCATAAATTAAGGGAGCTACTTTAAAATCCATATCTGCAACCCACATAGGATAATCATCATCAAAAAAATCCCATTTAAGTGAGTTTGAGTTTTTTCTATTAATTATTGACTTAAAATCGTATTTCATAAAAATTTACCTTATACAAATAGTTTAAACTTTTTTAATAGTTATACTGAATGCCATTTAATTAATAAGTTTCATAATGAATTCTTGATGAGTCGAATTTATCCATAAACTTATTTTCCAAACCTTCAGCAGGATACCCTAATGTAATTATACAAAATGGTTTTAAATTTTCATCATTTTCTATACCAACGATTTCTGCAATTTTATCCATTCTTTCTTCTTCTGGCGCTATACCATTCCAAAGGCCACCTAAACCAAGATTAACAGCTTCAAGAAGCATATTTTCTGCTGCGGCACTCATGTCCTGTTGCCATACTAATTTATAAAAAGATCTTTCAATATTTGCAATCAAAAGAATAGCTACAGGAGCATTAGTAACACGAGGTTTAATTTCTCCAATTTTAGCTAAAGTATCCTTATTTTTAATTATGAGAAATTCCCAGGGTTCTGCACCTAATCTACTTCCAGGTGCTTGCATACCTGCCCTTAGGATTTTTTCTATTTTCTCATCTTCTACTTCTTTTGTATCATATTTTCTTATACTACGTCTTATCCTAATTACTTCATCAAAATCCATACTACCACTTAAAAGAATTATTAACTATTATTTAATATGATATAATTCTTAATAGTTTAAATAATTAATTAATAAAATTTAAAAAAAGTAGTGTAAAAGTTGTAAAAAAAAGTTCTAGAAAATAAAATATAATAAAAACTAAAACTATCATATCTTTATGATTATTTAATGCATTTTTCTGTTTGGCTTTCATTATCTATTTTTTTATTAAATAATCTCATACTACTATCTATAGAATATTTAATTTTTTCATCCTCATATTCTCTTAACTTCTTCAGTTTTGTACAAAAATTAGCATTTTCATATTCAGCTACAACTATTACAAAACACAATCCACCTTCTCAAATAATATCCTCACTAATCATTTTCTTTAATTAATTCTTTTAGTTCCGTTAATTCCTTCTTTAATTCTTCGGAATAGATATTTGATATTTCTAATTCTTGTTTAACTTCATTTAATTCTTTATTAGTTTTTTCTAATTCTCTTTCATGAAAATTTAATTTTTGGTTAATGAAGTGTAAATTTTCATCTACACTAATACCACTTTCTAATAACCTATCTGTGAAAAATGATGATATTACCCCTGTAATTGTACTGAAAACTACCACACCTGCAACAATCAAAAAAACCGAAATAAGCTTTCCTAAAGGTGTTGTAATAATATCATCCCCATAACCTACAGTAGTTAAGGTAATTATAACAAAATAAAAACTATCATAAACGCTTTTTTGTTCAGTAAAACCTAATAAAAGAGAAAAAATTAGGACTAGTACAATTACAATTACTAAAATTTTATCTATACCTGTACGTTTGATGACCTTTTCCAAACCATATTTTTTTATGATATTTACAGCTCGAAGTACTCTAATGATTCTTATTAATCTTAAAAAACGAGTGATATTAAGAAGATTAAAACTTGAACCTATTAATGTCAATGCTATTAAATCAAATGGTATTGAAGCAATTAAATCCAAAAAATGTTCTTTAGTGAATTTAAGTTTTGTATCTGATTTTAATAATCCATAGAAAAATTCAGTTAATAAAAGAGCACAAATGGTTAAATCGAAAAATTGAACATATCCTGCATATTCAATTAATTCAACACCAGGTATGGAAAGAATAATAAGAATTAAATCTATAAATATCAATATATCAAATATAATCCCTAAATCAGAAATAATTCTTTTTTTATTCATACAAACAACCCCTACTTTAAATTTGTTAAAAATTAGTCAAATAAAGGTTTATCAATATATCTATATATAGCTTTTGATTTAATATTAAAGCTTTAAAAAATAATAAATAGCTTAAAAATGAAAATAAAAGAAAATAAACTAAAATAAATAAGAATAATGAAAACTAAAATAAGATAAAATAATAAGATAAAATTTAATATAAAATTAAAGATAAAGATTTATATATATCTTAATAAATAGAATATAAACAATAAATAGGAATGAGGTAATAAAATGGAGTCAAATAAAATTTTAGCTATTATATCAATCATTATTGGTTTAATATTCATTATATTCCCAATGTTTAGTGCTAATTTAATTTCTATCCTTATTGGTGCTAGTGTATTATTATTTGGTATAGGTTTAGCGTATACTGGAATTATTTCAAAAGAAATATCAGGTGCTTTCTCATCAATTTCAGCAGTATTTGGAGTTGTAATGATTATTTTAGGGTTAGCATTTATATTCGGAACTAATGCAATTTCATTCTTAATAGGATTGCAATTTTATATAGTCGGATTTATGTTAATTGTAGCTTCTGTAATTGGATTACTTGGAGGCCCAACTGCTCAAAAAACTGGTTCTATAATAAGTTTAGTATTAGGAATAGTTATTCTATTTATTGCAGTCTTTGCAGCAAATAATCCTGTATTAATTACTATAATTTTAGGTATTGCATTAATAGCACATGGAATTTCTGCATATTTACATGCAGATGAATACTAATGAAGGATAATTATTCTTCATTTTTCTATTTTTTTAACTTTTATAAAATAACCAAAAAGAGAATAAAAAAGTAAATGAATAAATAATTATTCTTTTACAACTAAAAAGAGAATAAAAAAAATAAAAGAATCAATAATTATTCTTTTGCATCAATAATTGTTTTTCCTCCCATGTAAGGTACTAAGACCTCTGGGATTTTTATACTACCATCAGCTTGTTGATAGTTTTCTAAAATACAACAGATAGTTCTTTCAGTAGCTATCGCAGTACTGTTTAAAGTGTGTAATGTTTGAGCATCACCAGATCCAGCTCTACCCTGTCTTGTTTTAGTTTTTCTTGCTTGATAATCTTTACAGTTAGTGCAAGATACTAATTCTCTAAATGCACCAGAGCCTGGGAACCATGCTTCAAGGTCATATTTAATAGCTGCATTGTCATTTAAAGCTGAAGATACAATAGCTATAATTTGATATGGAAGAGCTAATTTTTGATAAATTCTTTCAGTAACTTCCATTAAATGATCATGTTGGTTTCTAGAGTCTTCTGGAGTTGAATAGATAAATTGTTCGATTTTTTCAAACTGATGAACTCTAAAGATTCCTAAAGTGTCTTTTCCATGAGAACCTGCTTCTTTTCTAAAACAAGTTGAAAGTGCACAGTATCTTAAGGGTAAGTCTTCAGGATTGATGATTTCATTTCTGTGAAGTGCTGCTAATGTTTGTTCTGCAGTTGCAATTAAATACATATCTTCATTTTCAACTTTGTATAAAGTTTCTTCAAACTCACCAAGTTCAGAAGTTTCAGCTGCAACATCTCCTTTTACAAAAAATGGAGTTTGCATAGGAATATAACCTTCCTCTTCAAGTTCTGCTAGGGCAAATTGAATTAAAGCTAAGTTTAAATGTAAGATATCTCTTTTTAAGTAATAGAATCTTGCACCTGCAATACTTGCTGCAGTTTCAAGGTCAGCACCATCAATTTTTTTAATTAAGTCCACATGATTCAATAATTCAAAATCATGTTCTGGAATTTCACCATAGGTTCTTACAACCAGATTATCATCTTCAGTATCTGAAATAGGAACATCATCATCAATAATATTTCCTACCCTATATCTATAATCATCTCTAAGTTTAAGATAATCTGCATTTTTAGCACTTAACTGCTTAATTTCATTTGCTACTTCTTTACTTTTAGCAATAACCTCTTCTAAATTACCTTCTTCTTTTGCTTTTTTAAATGATTTAGATAATTTATTTTTTTCTGCTCTTAAAGAGTTTAATTTCCTTTCACCTTCTCTCCATAAGGTGTCATATTCAATAACCTTCTCTGCATTTTCCATACTTCTAAATCTTTTTTTCTCAGAGTCAAATATCATTTCGGGATTTTCTCTGAATAATCTTATGTCTAACAATTTTTATTCTCCTTCTAAATGAATAAATAATTTATAATTATAATTTAATAATGATTTATAAACTTTTTATTTAATAAAAAGTTGAAAACATCCTATATAAAAATTTTTACTATAAAATATTATATTTTTCTTATTTAATAATTATTTTGATTAAATTAACTTATTTAAAGAAAAACTTTAAAGAATATTTTTATTAAATTAACTTATTTTAAGAAAAACTTTAAAAAAAATTAAAAAGATATCCTTAAATTAAACTAGATTTCATTAATCAAAAGTGAATATCTTAACTCTGCTTTTAATATTGGATCTTTAGAGATATTATTATGAGTTAATACTTTAATAAGTTTAAAATCATTAGAGTCTAAATTTTCTCTTTTTAAAACTTCTTTTTCTAAATAATCCGGATAGACTAGATAATCAAAGTCCATTTTTAAATCACTGCTTTCATCCTTATCAAATTTAAAATCAATTACAGTTGCTCCAATATCTGAAACTATGTCTTTTAAAAATTCAGAATAAACTTTAACTTTTTTATCTTTATTATTTTCTCTGATTTTATTAAATCCTTCTTCATCTAAAATAGCATATTTAATATCTTTTTCTTTATAATTATTAAAAATAGCTTCAATAGCTTCATCTTCAATAGATTTATCAATTAAATTCCTTTCTAAAAGACAACCCGATACTTTTTTAATACTTTCTTTAATTTGACTAAATGTATTTATCTTAATAGCTACCGAATACATATTTACTTTACTTTCAGAAAGTAAAATAGCTAAATCTCCCTCTTCTGTATCAGGATGTTTATTTACTTTAAATTCATTAAGTCCTGCCCATTCAACAATTTGCTTACACATTGGAGTTGTAACAACTATCATAATATTCCTCTAAAATTAGATAAAAGACAAAAGATTTCTAATACATTAAAAGATTTCTCAAATTTTTAAAAATTCATATAAAAAATATTAACACTTATTAAATATTATATATTACTAAATATAAAAATTATATTATCTAAAAATAGATTATCTAAAAAGTATATTATCTAAAGAAATATATTATCTAAAAATAGATTATCCAAAAAATATATTATCTAAATAGATTAATTAAAATAGATTAACTAAATCAATACTAAAATAGTATTTAGAATAATTTATTAGAGGCTAAAAAGTGAAAGTAAGTTTAAGTTTTGAAAAAGGTTCTTCAAAAGATCTTTCTATTGTAGTTGATGCACTTAGAGCAAGTACTACAATAACAGTTGCCCTAGATAAATTTAAAGAAATTTATCCTGCATACACACCAGAACAAGCAATAGAAATAGCTAAAGAAAAAAATTTAATCTTAGCAGGTGAAAGAAAGGGTAGGAAACTCGAAGGCTTTGAATTGGGAAATTCTCCAACTGAGATAAAACAATATGAAGCAAGTAAAGATTCGTTAGTTCTTACAACAAGTAATGGAGTAAGAATTATGGAAAATATGGAATCTGAAATCATATTAATTGGAGGATTTGTAAATGCTAAAGCATGTGCAAAACTAGCATTAGAATTAGCAACTGAAGAGATTGAACTTGTTATGGGAGGTATTAATAAAACTTTTGCAATAGAAGACTTTTTAGCTGCAGGTGAAATATTATATTGGATTCAAGAAGAGCTGAAAAACAATGCATCTGAAGATAGATTAAATAGCAATGATGAAGATTACTTTAAAGAAGAAAGTGGAATAAGTGAATATGCACTTTCAGCTATTTTAGCAAGTAGAGATAAAGAATTAGCAGATAAAATTTGTATTGAATCTAAATCAGGACGTCGTCTTACTTATTTAGGATATAAAGATGATATTACCCTATGTATTAAAAGAAATATTAGTGAAAAGGTTGGAATTTATAAAGATGGAAAAATTAGATTATATAAACCAAATAAATAATTATAATTAAAAATAATAGATTATAACTAAAATTAAAAAATTATAATTAAATTTTCATAAAATATATAAATATAATCAATCAAATTTAAATAACTGAAATAAAATTATATAAAATAAGTTAAATATTTAAAGAAAAATTTTTAAAATAAAAATAAAATTATATAAAATAAGTTAAATATTTAAAGAAAATATATCAAGAAGGATTATCTAATGATTAGAGAATATTTAAAAATTATAGGAACTGCACATGTATCTCAAAATAGTGCAAATGAGGTAAGAGAGACTATTTTAGAAGACCAACCTGATGTAGTAGCTATTGAATTAGATAGAGGACGATACATTAGATTAATGAATGAAAAAAAGGGTATTGTTGAAGATGATCAAATTCATATTACCAAAATCATTAAAGAAAACAAAGTAGGGGTTTTCTTAGTTACCAATATTCTTTCTTATATGCAAAATAAAATTGGTGATGATTTAGATATTAAACCAGGTTCTGAAATGATCAGTGCAATTGAAGCATCTGAAGAGATAGGTTGTAGAATTGCATTAATCGATAGAGATATAAATATTACTTTACAAAGAGTTTTAAATCAGATGACAACTTGGGAAAAATTAAAATTCCTGTATGGCCTTGTTTCTTCATTATTCTCATCAGATGAAGAAGAAATGGATATTGAAGAGTTAAAGGAACAATCTAACATAGACCAAGCTATGGAATACTTTAAAGAAATATCACCTGGAGCATACACTGCACTTGTAAAAGAAAGAGATGCATACCTTGCAAAAGGAATACTAGGCATTCCAGAAGATAAAGTAATAGCTGTTGTAGGTGCAGGACATAGGGAGGGAATAATTGAATATTTAAATCATCCTGAAACATTACCTCCTTATTCTGAATTAAATGATATGAATAAAAAAGGAGGAATTCCTTGGTTTAAAATTATTTTATCTTTAATCCCAATTTCATTTCTTGTGATATTTTTTCTTGCTTGGGTAAATGGAATCCAAATTGAAGAAGATATTGTGCAATTTGTAGTAATTAGTATGATAATGGGATTTATAGGTTCTATTTTATCCGGCTCCAAAATTCAATCTGCAATCATTGGAGGATTAGTAGCTCCACTCACTATTATTCATCCATTACTTGCTGCAGGATGGTTTTCAGGGCTTGCAGAAGCAAAATTTAGAAAAGTTAGAAAAAGTGATATCAGTAATTTAGGTAAAATTGAAAGTTTAAGAGATTTATGGAGTAATAATATCATTAGAATTTTACTTGTGGTTGTTGGAACTAATTTAGGAGTTAGTATAGCAACTTTAATTATATTACCATCACAGGTATTTATTCCATTGTTTATGAAAATATTCGGAGGATAAATATCTTAAAAATATTTGGAGGATAAATATCTTAAAAATATTTGGATGATAAATATCTTAAAAATAAATAAAAAAATTATTTTTGGAGGCTAATGAATGTATTTAATATTTAGATGCGACTGTGGAAGAGTACTTTATGCTAAAAAAGGAGTAGCTACAAGAAAATGTACTTGTGGAAAAACAATTAAAGTAAAGAGTCGTAGAATCCTTCAAAAAGTAGAAACTGCAGAAGATGCATCTTATGCTGTGCAAAAAATGCAAGAAGAAATTTATGGTAGCACTAGCTTTAGAACTGCAGATGAAGTTAAAAATAATAAGTTTTTTAAACAAATAGATAGAAAAATAAAAAAATTATAATTAATTTAAAAATTAAAATAAAGTTAAAGTTTATAATAATCTGTAAAAAAATAACAAAATCATTATAAAGTTATAAAAATAATCTAAGTTAATTACTTAAAAAACATTAAATTTATAAATATAATTAATAAATATCATATTGCTTATTATAAATTATAAATTTTAAGAAATATAAATTATAAATTTTAAGAAATATAAATTATAAATTTTAATAAATATAAATTACAAATTTTTAAGAAATCTTTGTTAAAAATCTAATTTTATAAAAATTTAAAAAATTTTAAAAACAAAATCATTTAAGGACTTAATAGAAATGGACTCGATAATTATAGGAATTGAAATTTTAATAATAGCCATATTAATCATACTTAATGGATTGTTATCCCTTGCTGAGATTGCAGTTGTATCTGCTAGAAGAATCAAAATTCAAAAAATAGCAGATGAGGGAGATAAAAGAGCTATAACTGTTTTAGATTTCATGAATCATGTAAATGAATTTTTATCTACTGTACAAGTAGGTATTACTTTTGTTGCAATTATTACAGGGGCACTTGGTGGTAGTACTTTTTCTGAACCTTTAGGAATATATTTAAGTCAATACATTCCCTACAGTTACCAAGTAAGTTTTATAATCATTATTCTTATTACTACATACTTTACAATATTAATTGGAGAAATTGTACCTAAAAGAATGGCATTAAATGACCCTGAAGCATATTCATTACAAACTGCAAAGTTCATGCAAATAACTTCATTTGTTTGTAAGCCAGTTGTAAGATTACTTGATGGTTCTACTAATTTTGCATTAAAACTTGTTGGTTCTGAAGCAAGAGAAGATATTGTTACTGAAGAAGAAGTTAAATTACTTATTGAAGAAGGTATTGAATACGGAACAATTGCTGAAGAGGAAGAAGACATTATTAAAAGAGTATTCCGTTTGGATAACCAGAAAGTAGATATGATAATGACTCCTAGAAGTGAAATCATTTGGTTAAATTTAGAAGATAAGCTTGAAGAAAATAAAGAAAAAATAATCAACAGTAAAAGGTCTATCTTCCCTGTTGCTGAAGAAGAATTAGATGATTTTATCGGTGTTGTTCAAGCAAAAGATATTTTAAGCAAAATCTTTGAAGGTAAAGATGTTGATATTAAATCTAATGTTAAATCACCATTAGTAGTTCCTGAAAGCATGCTTTCAATGGATTTACTTAAAGAATTTAAAGAAAATAGAGAATACGTCCATATGGTACTTGTCGTAGATGAATTCGGAAGTGTTGTAGGATTAATTACCTTAAACGACCTTCTTGAAGGTATTGTAGGAGATATACCAGGTATCGATGAGATTGATAATCCTAAAGCAACCCAGAGAAAAGATAACTCTTGGTTAATTGATGGAAGATTTTCTATTGAAGACTTTAAAGATTTATTTGAAATTGAAAAAGAAATGCCTAATGAAGTGGAAGATGGATATACCACTATTGCAGGATTTATTCTCTCCCATGCAGGAAAAATCCCAGAAACTGGTGAAATATTCCATCAAGGTGAATTTACTTTTGAAATTGTAGATATGGATGCAAACCATATTGATAAAATCTTAGTAACAATTAACAAAGAAGATAAACATAAATCGGATACTGAAAGCAAATTAGAATAATCTTCTTTTATTTTTTTATTTATTTTTAAATATTGTCCAATTTATTATAAACTTAAGCTTTAACTATTATCCCATTTAATATAAACTTAAGCTTTAACTATTATCCCATTTAATATAAACTTTTAAATTAAAAATTAAACTCCAAAGGGGGAAAATAAACGATAGAAATATTAATAGAAATTATTTTACTTATTGTGGGATTTGTACTTTTAATTAAAGGTGCAGATGTATTTGTAGATGGTGCAAGTAATGTTGCATATAATTACAAAATACCTACAATAATCGTAGGTTTAACAATAGTTGCATTTGGTACAAGTGCCCCTGAAGCTGCAGTTTCTATAACCGCATCTTTTGCTGGAAGCAATGCTATCTCTTTAGGTAATGTTGTAGGAAGTAATATTTTTAATATCTTAGGAGTGATTGGTGTTTCTGCATTACTCGGCAGTTTAACTGTTGATAAAGTCTTAATTAAAAGAGATTTTCCATTTTTAATAATTTCCACAATAGGATTACTTCTTATTGCACTATTATTTGGTGAAATAAGCCAAATAGTTGGAATAATCTTTTTAATCATTATTATTGCCTATGTTTATTATCTTGTTAAAAAAGCAAGGGAAGATAAAGGAGTGATGTCTGAGGAAGTTGAAGCTAAGCTTACCATACCAAAAGCAGTTTTATACATTATAATTGGTATGCTTGGAATCATTATCGGTTCTGACCTTGTTGTAGATAGTGCAAGTTTTATTGCAAGAATTTTTGGCTTAAGTGATGTTTTAATTGGTCTTACTATCGTTGCATTAGGTACTTCATTACCAGAACTTGCTACATCAGTTACTGCACTTAAAAAAGGAAATAACAGTATTGTTATAGGTAATGTACTTGGATCATGTATTTTCAATGTGTTGTTCATTTTAGGAATAAGTAGTGCAATAATGCCAATGCCAATAGCACCTGAGATGATATTTGATATCTTTTTAATGACAATAGTCACTATTGTAGGTGCATGGTTTACATATACAAGAAATGAAGTAGATAAAAAAGAAGGACTAATCTTATTAATCTTATTCATTATTTACATGATTTTTGTTATTTTAAGAAACTAAATTATTTAATTTCTTTTTTTCTATTTTCATTGACTTTTCTATTTTTAGCGATTTTTTATTTTCATTGATTTTTCTACTTTTTATCAATTAATAAAAAAATATTTAAAAATTAGCTTATTTTATTACCCTTTTATTATGATTTAAAAAATTACTATTTGAGGGTGTGTCACAAATATTTTGTGTTCAAGAAAAAGTCCAAATATTTATAATTGTTTAAATTTATAATTTTAAATTAAAAAATTTATAAAAATATATTAAAAATTTAGACAAAAATTTGAAATTTGAAATTGTGACCCTCCCTCTATTTTTTTAAAAAAAAAAATTATTCTATATTCCCACGTATAATGTCTTTTATCTCACAAGATTTACAAATTTTACCAGATGTTGGCTGGCCACATATTTCACATTCATTTAAGACTGTGTGAACGTTTTCAACATCAAGGATTTTAATAAAGGAATTTAAAACATTTTCTTTTGTACCGGGATGTTTTGATTCTGTTTTATTTAAAAATTCTTTAATTTTAGCTCTTAAAGATAAATTAGAATAAGGACATTCATCTAAATGAATCTCAATATCATTAAGAATAGCCCAGATACCTACCTCTTTCTCAGGTGTGTTCCATAATGGTTTAATTCTTGGAACTAGTTTTTCATGAATTTGATTAAGTTCAGGGCCAAATTTAGAAAACTTAACTGTGTCCCCTCTTGAAAAACTCATTAAAAATGATTGAATTTCATCATCAAGATTATGTCCAGTAGCTATTTTATTAGCACCTATTTCATAAGCTGTTTTATTTAAAATATTACGTCGAAAAACACCACAAGGAATACAAGCACTTTTAAAATAATAATAAATATCATCTAATACAAAACCTTCTTCCTCTTTAAAAGATTTTTGAATAAGTGGAATATCTAAAAGTTCTGTATTACTTACTGCAGCATCAATTCCATGTTGGCGATAAGCTTCAATACCCTCATCAACTGAAATGGCTACTAATTCAAAGTCAAAATTAGCATTTAATTGATAATTTTTAAGTGCATGAAGAGTTAAAACACTATCTTTTCCTCCAGATAGGGCAATAGCTATTTTTTCATTCTCTTTAATTAATTGATAATCATTTATTAATTTATCAATTCTTGAGAATATTTTTTTATTAAATCTTTCTTTATTCATATTACCACTTAAAAATCAGATAAAAAATTGGAAAGTTATAATATTGCAATTTAACATCATTTTAATATTATAAATTAGCATCAATTTTTAATATTATAAATTAACATCAATTTTTAATATTTTTTTAATTTAATTTAATTTTAGGATTAGTTAATAAAACTAAGTACTAATAAATTTATATTAAAACAAGTATAAAATAATAACTATGATAACCGCAGATTTTTCTATATTGCCTATGGGCATAGAAGGAACCGAAATTAGTGAATATGTAACAAGAGCAGTTGAAATTATTGATGCATCTGGATTAAACTATCAATTAACTGCTATGGGAACTCAAATAGAAACAGATGATTTAAGAAAATTATATCAAGTATGTGCTGATGTTCAAGAAGCAATATTTGAAATGGGTTCTGGAAGAGTTTACAGTGTTTTAAAAGTAGATGATAGAAGAGATAGAGAAAACAGAACTTTAGAAGCTAAAATAAAAACTGTAGAAAATTTAATGATGAAAAACAAGGATAAATAATTTAAAAAAGTAAAAAAGTAAAATTAATAATTCTTTAAAAAAGCTAATAAAAAAGTAAAAAGTATTAAAGAAATTAATTAAAAAATTCTTTAATTACTTTAATAATATAATCTAAGTCTTCCTTAGATAAAGCGGGATGAACTGGAAGTGAGAGAACCTCTTTAACAATTTCTTCAGTTACTGGAAGACTTTGGTCATAACCCATTTTTGTATAAAGAACTTGATTGTAAAGAGGAATTGGGTAATAAATTCCATTTCCAACACCATTTTCTAGTAGGTGTTCAGACAATTCATCTCTTTTACCATCTTTTATTTTAATAGTGTATTGATGGTATACATGTTTATAACCCTCTTTTACAACAGGAGTTTCAATTAAATCAATATCAGCTAAGCCTTGATTAAGGAGTTTAGCGTTTTTAATTCTTTTTTCATTGAAAGTATCTATTTTTTTAAGTTGTTCTAGGCCAATTGCAGCAGCAATGTCAGTCATTCTAAAATTATACCCTAAAACATCATGATGATATTTAGTTGCTGATCCATGAGCTCTATAGATTTTTGCATTTTTAACAAATTCTTCATTATTAGTGGTAATCATACCACCTTCACTAGTAGTCATGTTTTTAGTAGGATAAAAACTAAAACAAGCCATATCACCAAGACAACCTACTTTAACACCATTATATTCAGAACCATGAGCTTGTGCAGCATCTTCAATAACAACTAAATCATAATCTTTTGAGATTTTCATTATAGCACCCATATCTGCAGATTGTCCATATAGTTGAACAGGCATAATTGCCTTAGTCTTATCAGTAATAGCATCTTCAACTTGGTTAGGGTCTAAAGTAAAAGTTTCAGGGTCTATGTCTACAAAGATAGGCTTTGCACCAGTGTATAAAATAGAGTTTCCAGTAGCTGCAAATGTAAATGGAGTTGTAATTACTTCATCTCCTTCTCCAATTCCTGCAGCTAAAAGAGCTACATGTAAAGCAGAAGTTCCAGAATTAGTTGCAATTCCATACTTTGCACCAACATATTTTGCAAATTCTTCTTCAAATTCAATGACTTTTGGCCCTTGTGCAATCATACCAGATTTCATTACTTCAATTACTGCATCAATTTCTTCTTCTTCAATAACAGGACTAGCTATTGAAACTTTAATATCTGCCATATTTTCACCTATAATGAATAAGATTAATTATCTATTAATTAAAAATCTTAATTAAATTTATTAAAATTTAGATATTCTAATCTAAAAATATTTTTTTCTAGTTAAATAGTTTATAATAATTATTTATTCCTAATATTATATTAGTTTTACTTAAATATTCTTAAATAAGATATAAAAATAATATTTATAGAAATACAAACAAGCAATTCAAATTTTTAACTTATTATTAAATAAAAAGAAAAATAAATATAAGATAATACTATTAATAAATAAATAAAAATTAAAATTTATCAATTATAAGATAAATTAAAATTTATCGATTAATAAAGAAAGTATATTAATCAAAAACCACAAGGATAAAAATATGCAAACAAATCAAAACAATCCCAATTATCAAAATATTGAAATTGAAACATATAGTGAAGATGAATTAAAAATTATTAAAGAAGGAAAAGTAGAAATAAAATTCCCAAACTTTGATAAAGTTTCATCAGATGCTCCTGTATTTTACAATCCTAAAATGGAATTTAATAGAGATACATCAATTCTTGCACTTCAAGCATACCAAAAAGAAGTAGATAGAGAAATAAGCATATGTGATCTATTTGGAGGTAGTGGGATTAGAGGAATACGTTATAAAAAAGAAATTAATGCTGTTGAAGATGTTAGCATAAATGATATAAGCCCATTAGCTAATGAATTTACAAGAATCAATGCTGAGTTAAATGACGTAGAAGTTAAAATTGAGCAAAAAGAAGCAAATAACGAATTAAGAGCAAATATGGGGAGATTCGATGTGATTGATATAGATCCATTTGGAACTCCCTCTCCTTTTGTAGATTCGGCAGGATATAATTTAAAAAGAGATTCATTACTCTGCTTAACTGCTACCGATACATCTTGCCTTTGTGGAACATACAAAGAACCATGCATTAGAAAATACAATGCAAAACCATATAAAAGCGAATACTGTCATGAAAATGGCATTAGAATTCTTATAGGATTTGCTGCACTTACTCTTGCAAAATATCAAAAATATATCGAAGTAAAAATGTCACATAGTAGTGAACATTATATGAGAACATATCTTAAAGTAAAAAAAGGATCTAAAGCTACTGATAAGTCCTTAAAAAATATAGGATACATAGCACATTGTAAACACTGCCTATATAGAAAAGAATACAAAGGACTTGCAAGTAGTATTCCTGAGTATTGTCCAGAATGTAGGGAGAAATTAATAATAGCAGGTCCCATGTGGTTAGAATCCATACAAAATAGAGAATTTATTGATTCAATGATTGAAATAGCAGCCGAAAAAGAGCTTAATCAAAAAGATAAAGTTTTAAAATTATTAAATTCATGCAAAATAGAAGCAAATGCTCCTTCAACATTTTATGACATTCATAAAGTCTGTAGAGCCTTAAAAATTAGTGCACCTAAACTCGATAAAGTATTTGATAAACTTGAAGAGAAAGGATTTATTGCAGTGAAAACACACTATAGTCCACTTGGAATAAAAACCAATGCTACGAATAAGGAATTAATGGATATTGTAGAAGAACTAGTTGAAAAATAATTAAAACTAAAATTAAAGTAAGATTTAGTTAAAATTTTAGCATATCTTAAATTTAATCTAAGATAATTTTTAGCTATTTATTTTGTAATTTATTATGTATTAAATAAGATATTAAAAAACTATTAAATTATTAAATTAAGTTATTAATAAACTATATTAAATAAAATTTATTTCAAAAATATACCCCAATATTTAAATTATTAAATAAAATTAATCAAAATATAGATAAAAATAATCTTAATGAGGTAAATAAAAAAATTTATATAAAAATTTATATATAAAAATTAACAAAATTATTGATGTAATAAACACGTTATTAATTATTCTAGATAATTTAAAAAAATATATTTAAATATTTAAAATAAAATATATTTTCTAGAATAATCAACTATTATATATAATAAAAAAAATATATTTAAGTTAAAATATATTTTCTAGAATAATCAACTATTATATATAATAAAAAAAATATATTTAAGTTAAAATATATTTTCTAGAATAATCAATTATTATATATAATAAAAAAAATATATCTAAATATTTAAATCAGAATATGTTTTCTAGAATAATTAAAAACATAAAACTCAGAAAGTGAAATTATGTGTGCAAAAAAGAATGAAGATATAATTAAATTAGACGAAACTGATATTAAAATTCTAAAAATCATCAATGATGATGTTAGAATTTCATATAGGCAAATATCCCGTAATTTAGGGATTTCTGTAGGTACTGTACACAATCGTATTGATAAAATGATTAAATCTGGTGTAATTGAAAAATTCTCACCAATATTAAGTCATAAAAAATTAGGTTATACACTTACAAGTATTATTGGTGTTAATGTAAAAGGTCAGGAATTAGAAAATTGGGAACAAAAAATCTCAGAAAATAAAAATGTCGTAGGCCTTTACGATGTAACTGGACAATACGATGCTATTGTAATTGCAAAATTTAAAGATACTGATGAATTAGATTCTTTCCTTAAGGAATTACTTAAATCTGGGTGTATTGAAAAAACTATAACCCAAACAGTACTTAATGTTGTAAAAGAAGATATTGGATCTGCAAATATCCTCTAATATCTAAGTAGATTCTAAATTTAAAACTAATAGTAATTAAATATATTTTATAGTTAAACCCCTTTTTTTATAGCTATAAAATTATTTTAATTATTATTAATATTCCTTTTTTATAAAATACTCTTTTTAAACCCCTTTAAATATATAAATACCCTATTTTTTTAGAATTTAAAATATTATTTTTCTTAAATACCAAATGCTTTTGTAATTACAATATATTAGTTATAATATATTAAGGGAAAATAAAAATAAGAAAAATAGAAAATTATTAAATTATTAATAAAAAATTAAAAAAATGTAATATTTTTTAGGGAATTTTTCTAAACAAAACCATAAAATAGAATTGCTGTGAAGAGCTCTTTATAGAAAATTATATTAAAGATTTAAACAAAAAAATATATAAACACACAATTATATTATTGTAATTATGGAAAAGGTATTTTAAAAATAAATATGGATTTTTAATAATTTAAAAAAATATTTATTAATCTTTAGAATAATTATTTTAATCAACTATAAAGAAGGTAAACAAAAATGGTAGTTTGTCTCCCAGACACACAAGATGATGAACCACGTATACCTATTCACTTAAGTAGAGTAGGTGTTACTGGTGTCAAAAAACTTTTAACTCTTAAAAGAAAAGAAAAAAGACCAATCATATTATTACCTACTTTTGATGCTTTTGTAGATTTACCAAGTACTCAAAAAGGTACACATATGTCTAGAACTCCTGAAGCTATCAGTGAAGTTGTTGATGAAGTTGCAACACTTGCTTCTGCAAGTGTTGAATCACTTTGTGCAGATATTGTTAATAAGATGCTTGAAAAACATGAATATGCTAAACGTGTTGAAGTAAGAATGACAAGCGATTACATGTTTATGAAAGAATCTCCAGTAACTGACAATAAATCCCAAGAAATGGGTAAATTAATTGCTAATGCAGTTGGTATCCGTGAAGATGATGAATCTATTTCTATTAGAAAATGTATTGGTGCTGAAGTTATTGGAATGACTGTATGCCCTTGTGCACAAGAATCTGTAAGAGAAGTAGATAAAAGCAACTTACTAAAATTTTTAGATGAAGAAACTTGTGAAAAAGTATTAGATACTGTAACTTTTGCTTCCCATAACCAAAGAGGAATAGGAACTGTTTTAATAGAAGTTCCAGAAAATGAATACATCGATGGTGAAAAAATTATTGAAATCATTGAATCATCTATGAGTTCCCCTGTTTGTGAACTTTTAAAGCGTCCTGATGAGAATGCAGTTGTAATGAATGCTCACCAAAATCCTGTATTTGTAGAAGATTGTGTTAGAACAATGAATGAAAAAATAGTTAAAGAATTTTCACATTTACCTAATGATACTTTAATTACTACAAGACAAGAAAATCAAGAAAGTATTCATAGACACAATGCTTTTGCAGAAAAAGTTTCTACTTTAGGTTCCTTAAAAGAAGAGCTTAATTTATAATTAAAAATTTATTTAAAGAAAGAACAATTATAAACTTTTATTTTTTCTTTTTAAACAGATGCAAATATTGCTTATTTGCTTATTTTTTAAAAATAAAAACGATCTATTTTTAAATTTAATAGAGCTAGCTAATATAAGGTTTATTAATCTCTTTTTAAATTAAAATAATAGACCTAGCTAATATAAGGTTTATTAATCTCTTTTTAAATTAAAATAATAGACCTAGCTAATATAAGGTTTAAAATTATCATAATAATCTTATAGAAAATTAGGTAAAATTATAATCCCTTTTTAATGAAGAAATAATTTAAAAATAGATTTTAAAAATTTAGATAAAATTTATTAATATATTTTTATAATTGGAAAAAAAGTAAATAATTAAGTTAATTTAAATTTATGAAAAAATATTAAAAAAAAGTAAATAATTAAATTATTTAAAATTATGAAAAAATATTAAAAAAAGAATAAAATTAAATTAATAAAAATTAATCATTTGACCATCTTTTCAAATTAGGGAATACTTCACTCATCATTTTAGAAGCTTCTTCTTTATTGATTTCTGGATGAACTTCCACCATTTTATCTATGCAGAAATTCATCATTTCTTCCATAGACATATCGGAAGTAAATTCCCCATCTTTAAAGCAGTAAATACAATAATCTTCATTTTTAGATCCATCAACATTAGTTCCAAGAAGTTCATCTGTTAATGGCATTGCACAAGATTGACAAAACTTTTGATTTTCAAAATCATTCATAATAACCACATAGATAATATTTATTTGATGTTTATTTATATTACCCAATAGTGTTTATATGTTTTTTGTAAGAGCATTTTAAAACTATTATAGACCATCTTCAATGATATGGCATCTAAATGAACATTTACAATATCACCATTATAGGTTACTACCATAAAACTGGGCTTGGATAACAATGAGAAATGCTCTTGCACCTATCACTAATAAAAATATTTCCTATTTTAATTTTATAAAAAACTAAAAAATATCCCATTAAATAATTTAATAAAAAACTAAAAAATATCCCATTAAATAATTTAATAAAAAATTAGTAGAATGAATAAATCTTACTTTCTATTACTACTAAGTAAATTACTAATTAAAGTTTATTATTCATTATTTATGCTAACTTTGAAAAATTAAACAAAATATTTTTAAATAGGGTATTTTGTAAAATTTATATACTATCTAAATTAAAAATAACTATATAATTTTTACCAAATATAAATAAAAAATATTTAATTTAGAAAATAATTTAAGTGATTTTATGTCAGAGATATTACCAAAAATTACAGGACAAGTTATAGGGCATTTTAATGCATTTAAAGGTTCAAGACCAGCATATCATTCAGAACATATTCTTATTGTAAGAGGAATAAGCCATGATAAAATTGAATTAGATGAGATGGAAGATAAATTAGCAGAACTTAAAGACATTCTTGATGCAAGAGAAGTTGATGTTTTATCAGATTCTGGAAAAAACTTTGTAGAAAAAGTAGATTCATATATGCGAGAAGATGTAGCTGTTGATACAGCGCCAGATAGTGGGGGATTATTAAGGATGAAAGACCAATTAGAAGCTATGGGATTAACTGTATATTATAAACTCTTTTTAATGTCCCATGCAGGTGCTTTTGTAGCTATTTGGAAGGATAAATCTGGATTTGGCCCATTATATGTTGAAGTAACTGTATCTGAAAGAGGAGATACTGACAATTAATTAGCGATAAAAAGCTCTAAATCAGGTGTAAAATGTCTAATTTATCCAATATTGATTTTGAAAACTTAAGTCGTGAGGACTTAATAAGCATTTTAGAATGTGAAAAAGAAGATATTCTAAAAATAATGAGTTTGGCTAACTCTAAAAGAGAACATAATTATGTTACATATTCAAAAAATGTATTTATACCGCTAACAAAAATATGTAGAAATGATTGTGGATACTGTGCATTTAAACAAAACCCTGATGATCCTGATGCAATTATTCTAAAAGACAAAGAAGAAGTTTTAGAAATCTTAAAAGAAGCTGAAAAATATGGTTGTAAAGAAGCATTGTTTACAATGGGTGAAGATGCAGATACTGAAGAGGCTGTAAAGGTTAAATTAGATAAATTAGGCTTTAAAACCATGGCTGACTACATTTATGACATCTGTAAAAGCACTGCTGAAGAGACAAGTTTACTGCCCCATACAAATGCTGGAAACTTTTCATATGAAGATATGAAGATGCTTAAAGAATACAATATCTCTATGGGAATGATGTTAGAAAGTTCATCTGAGAGATTGACAAGGACAATTGCTCATGAAAAAAGTCCTGGAAAAAATCCTAAATTACGTCTTGAAACTATAAAAAATGCTGGAAAACTTAATATTGCATACACTACTGGAATATTAATTGGAATTGGTGAAACTAAAGAAGAAATAGCTGATTCTTTACTTGCAATTAAAGAACTTTGTGATAAATATGGACATATTCAAGAGGTAATTATACAAAACTTTACTGTAAGCCCTGGAATAGAAATGGAAAATTATGAAGAACCAAGTCTTTTAGATATGCTTAGAACTGTAGCAGCTGCACAGTTACTTTTTGATGAGGGTGTTTCAGTTCAGGTCCCACCTAATTTGAACTATGAAACAAGCCAAATATTCTTACTTTGTGGCACTGACGATTGGGGTGGAGTTTCACCTTTAAGTGAAGATTATGTTAATCCATCTTCACCATGGCCAACCCTGGAAAAACTTGAAAAGCTAACTAACGATGCAGGATACCAGTTAAAAGAAAGATTAGCCATTTATGAAAAATACATAAATGAAAAATATATTAAAAATCCAGAATTACTAGAAAAAACAAAGCAAACTCAAAAAAAATTAACAAATAAATAAGCTCAAAATAAACAAGCCATTAAGCTAATGAATTTTAGCATCTAATACAATATGGTCTACTCCTGGAGAGTATTTTTTAATGTGTTGAATGTTTAAAACTTCTACTTCTCTTTCACCACATTCATATGCTAGTTTTTTTACTCTCTCATATGGACGTGATTCTATAAGTTTTTCGGGAACAGTTTCATGATAATGAATTATTCCTCCATCTCTAACACATTCCATAGCTGGCTTTAAAAATTTATGGGTTGTTTTAACATATCCCATTATTATTCTATCTGCAGAATATTTAGGTGCTTCTATAGCGCAATCTCCTAAGATTGGAATCATTCTATCGTATTTTGCTTTTTTATTTATTTTATTTAGTTCAATATTATTTTTTAAGAAATAGAAAGAGTTTGGATTTATTTCAATTGAATAAATCTGCTTAGCTTGGCTATGAACACCAATAGGAATAGAAAAATAACCAATTCCAGCAAACATATCAAGGACAAGTTCATCTTTTTGGACTAATTTAGCTATTCTTAATCTTTCATTATTATTTCCTTTAGCCCACATTACTTTAGATAAGTCTAAATTAAATAAACATCCATTTTCTTTATGAATGGTTTCTGTTTCTTGACCATATAAAAGACTTATAGTGGGTTCTCTTTTTTTACCTTCAATCTTATCAATTTTAATAATTGATTTAACTTTATGCTTTAAAGCAATAGCTTCTAAACCATATTCAGAATCATCACTAAACTTATTATCAACTATTAAAATATCTCCAATTTTCTTCCATTTCAAATAATCACCAAAGAAAATGAATAAAAATATTCTATTATTAAATTCAATGAATATAATTTATTTTAATAAAATATAATATTTTTTATAAAATAACTATAAAAAATCTAAAAATTAATATCATACTATTTTTTATAAAATAATTAGAAGAAATTTATTAAAATATTCCAAAAAACTTAAGAAAATAAACTATCAATGGAAAATATTAAACTAATTTAAAAAGATTTAAATAATACAAAGTTTATAATAAAAGTAAATACATTAAAATAAATTAAAGTTATTAAAATCAATATTCTTTTATTTAATAAAAATATTGATTTAAATTAGGTAGTTTTAAAAAAAAATAAAAAAATCGTAGTAGAATTAAAAATTAAAACTTAATTAATCTTTTATAAAAAAATGCTTTAAAATTAGTTAAATAAAAAATTATAAAAAATTAAAAAAATATTCAAAATGATATAAATTAATTAAAAATTATTAAAAATAACGAAACTATTATATATAATGTGTAACATAATAAGAGTAAGTTAGGAAGTCATAGTTATATTGTTACAAATACTAAAATTAATTTTATGAATTTAATATAGCTTATAGACCTAACAATTTCTAATTTTAATTAATAATAATTACAATCATTATTAATATTATATTAAAGTTTATATTATATTTTTAAGATTATTTTTTATTATTTAAGATTATTTTATACTTTAAATTTAATTTTACATTATTATACGAGGTGTATTAATATGACTAATAAAAACACTTTTGAAGGTACAACCACAGTAGGTATTACTTGTAAAGACGGTGTTATATTTGCAAGCGAAAGAAGAGCAAGTATGGGAAACCTTGTTGCTCACAAAGTAGCTGAAAAAATATTCAAAATTGATAATCATATTGCAGCAACCATTGCAGGATCTGTTGCAGATGCACAAAGTTTAATGAAAATCATTAGTGCTGAAACTGCATTATACAGATTAAGAAATGGTAAAGATATTAGTATCGAAGCAGCTGCAGCTGTAAGTTCTAACATATTACACTCATCACCAGCATATGTACAAACTCTTATCGGAGGAGTAGATGACAGTGGTGCATCTATCTATTCTTTAGATGCAGCAGGAGGTATGATTAAAGATACCTTTATTTCTACTGGTTCTGGTTCTACATTTGCATATGGTGTTCTTGAAGACAGATTCCATGAAGATATCACTGTAGAAGAAGCAAAAGAATTAGCTCTTAGAGCTATTAAATCAGCTACAGAAAGAGATACCTACTCTGGAAATGGTTTTTTAGTAAGTGAAGTTACTAAAGATGGATACAAAATGTTAGAAAAAGAAGAAGTTGAATCTATTATTGAAAAAATTAATAGCTAAAAAATATATAAACTAATTATTTTTTAACTTTTATTTTACAACTAATTTTACATATTACAGTATAAATAGTATATGCAAATTAAGTAAACATCTTCTTTATGACACAATAGCTGTTTATTTAATTAAAAGAATATTGATAAATTCGTAGATTAAATCAATATTCTTATATTTTATTTTAATAATCCTCTAATTTATCTAGTTATATTCAGGATTATTTCTTATAAATGGCTTATTTAAAAATTAACCAAAATTTGCTTAACGAATATTTTTCTAAAAATAATACTCTTATAAAAAATATTAGCTAAAAATAATATTCTTATAAAAAATATTACAAATAATTAAAATTAGAAAAATATTGATTTTATATTCATATACTACTTTTATACGTCTATTTTTCGAAGTGATAATATGGCTTCAAATGTTTTAGAAGAAATTAAAGAAAAAATTACAAAAAAACTACCTGCTGAAGTTCAATTAGCAAATATTGAATTTGAAGGCCCTGAGGTTGTCATTTATACAAAAAACCCAGACATTGTAGCAGACAATGGAGATCTAATTAGAAATTTAGCTAAAGAACTTAGAAAAAGAATCATAATTAGATCAGATAAATCAGTTTTATTAGATTATGATGATGCTATTAAAAAAGTAGAAGAAATAGTTCCTGAAGATGCTGAAATTGCAAATATTACTTTTGATGAAGTTACAAATGAAGTAGTTATAGAAGCTACTAAACCGGGACTTGTAATTGGAAAATATGGAGTTACCTCTAGAGAAATCGTTAGAAAAACAGGATGGGCTCCAAAGATTTTAAGAACTCCCCCAATAAGATCTGAAATAATTGATAGAATCAGAAATACTTTAATGTACAACAGTAAAGAAAGAAAAAAGATCTTACAAACATTAGGTGCAAGAATCCATCAAGGCGGAAAATATCCTAATGAATGGACAAGATTAACTGCTATGGGTGGATTTAAAGAAGTAGGGCGTTCTTGTATGTTATTACAAACTCCAAATAGTAGAGTATTGCTTGATTGTGGAGTGAATGTAGCAGGACAGGATGAAAAAAGTTCATTCCCAATGCTTGGAGTTCCCGAATTTTCAATTCAGGATTTAGATGCAGTTGTAGTGTCTCATGCTCACTTAGACCACTGTGGGTTTATTCCTTACCTATACCACTATGGATACGAAGGACCAGTTTACTGTACTAGTGCAACTAGAGATTTAATGACTTTATTACAATTAGATTATATTGATATTGCACATAGAGAAAACAATCCCCTTCCATTTAATGTAAAACATGTACAGAAAATGATTAAACACACTATTACTCTTGATTACGGTGAAGTAACTGATATTTCACCAGATATTAAACTAACCTTACATAATGCAGGACATATTCTTGGGTCTGCAATGTGCCACTTCCACATAGGTGATGGAGTGCATAACTTACTTTATACTGGAGACTTTAAATATGAAAGAAGTAGACTCCTTGAACCTGCAACTACAAAGTTCCCAAGAGTGGAAAGCTGTATTATGGAAAGTACTTATGGTGGACATGAAGATGTAACCCCTTCAAGAAACAATGCAGAAAAAGAATTAATGAAAACCATTTATAAAACCCTAAAACGTGGAGGGAAAATATTAGTTCCTGTATTTGCTGTAGGAAGAGCACAAGAATTAATGATTGTACTTGAAGAATATATGCGTCATGGAATGATTGAAGAAGTGCCAATACATCTTGATGGTATGATTTGGGAAGCAACTGCAGTTCATACTGCAAGGCCCGAATATTTAAGTAAAGATTTAAGAGACCAAATTTTCCATATGGGTAGAAATCCATTTATTGCAGAATCCTTTAACAAAGTTCAAAACAATGCTGAAAGAAAACAAATCGTAGAAGGTGAACCTTCAATCATACTTTCAACCTCTGGTATGTTAACTGGAGGAAACTCCGTAGAGTACTTTAAATGGTTATGTGAAGATAAAAGAAATACCATCGTCTTTGTAGGATACCAATCTGAAGGATCTCTTGGTAGAAGAATCCAAAAAGGGCATAAGGAATTGCCATTTGAAGATGAAAATGGAAAAACAAGAGTTTATGATGTTAAAATGGAAGTTAAAACCATTGAAGGATTTAGTGGTCACTCTAATAGAAGACAACTAATGGAATTTGCAAAAAGATTACATCCAAGGCCGGATAAAATCATTACTTGTCACGGAGACCCATATAAAACTGTTGATTTAGCATCAAGTATTCACAGAAGTTATAAAGTGGAAACTAAAACTCCACTTATCCTTGAAGCAACTAGACTTCAATAATTAACTATTTAAATTTTAATTATTAAAAAATATTAATTCTTAAAAAATATTAGTTATTAAAAAATATTAATTATTAAAATATTTAATTAAAGAAGTATTAGATAACTAATACTTATCTTAATTAATTAAATTCCATTAATTATTAAAAAATATTTAATATAATATAAATAATAGCTAAAACAAATATTAGAATGTTATTTATCATATCCTTTGATAAAAATAAATCTTAAATTAAAAATTATTATTAGGTGAATTTTATGGTTACTTATTCAGAATCTGGTGTAGATATCGATCTTGAAGCATTAACTGTTTCAAAATTAGCTTCAAAATTACAGCCAACATTAGAATACAGAAATATTATTACTGATAGTGGACATTTTGCAGCATTAGTAGAGCTTGGTGATAAAGCTATTGCTATGAGCACTGATGGTGTAGGAAGTAAAATATTAGTTGCAAAAATGATGGAAAAATATGATACCGTTGGAATTGATATGATTGCAATGGTAGTTAATGATATTCTTTGTGTAGGTGCAGAACCTATTGCATTAGTAGACTACTTAGCAGTTGAAGAACCAGATCCAAAAATAGCTGAAGAAATTGCAGACGGTCTTGTTCAAGGAGCAAAAGAATCTCAAATTGCAATTATTGGTGGAGAAACAGCTTCCCTTCCAGGTATTGTTAAAGACTTTGACTTAGCAGGAACTGGAATTGGTTTTGTAGATAAAGATAAAATCATTACAGGTGAAGATATTCAAGAAGGAGATATTCTCATTGGACTTAGAAGTAGTGGAATTCACAGCAATGGTTTAAGCTTAGCAAGAAAAGCAATATTTGAAGATGGCGGTTACACTGTAGATGATAAAATGCCAAATTCAGATATTAGCATCGGTGAAGAATTATTAAAGCCCACCCAATTATATGTTAAAGCTATTGTTGAATTATTAAAACATGACTTTAATATTAAAGGCTTAGCTCATATGACTGGTGGCGGAGTAAATAACCTTTCAAGACTTAAAAAAGGTATTGGATTTGATATAACTGATTATCCAGAACCACAAGACATTTTTAAATTAATATACCAACAAGGGGTTCCTTTAGAAGAAATGTATAAAGTTTTCAATATGGGAATTGGATTTACTGTTATTGCAAGCCCTGAAGAAGCTGATGCAGTTGTAGAAGCATTAAATGAAAATATTGAAACTTATAAGGTAGGAACAGTTACTAGTGAAGAAAAAATAACTGTTAAAACCTTTGAAGGAACTGTAATTGACTATTGAAAATAAAAAAATAAACATAAATTCTAATAATAATTTTAAAAATGAATTTAAAAACATTAATTGTTAATTAAGAATAATTTTTAAAAAAAATATATTAAATAAAAATTACAATTAAAAATAATTTTTATAAACATGAATAAAAATTACAATTATTTCAACAAATACCAATCATTGATAGGAGTGAAAATATGAAGATTAGTGTTGAAAAAGAAAGAGAACTTGTTAATGAAATTTTAATTAAAATCGGAGTAAAAGAAGAACATGCAAAAATAATTGCAGATGCAACATTAGACTCTGATTTAAAAGGTTTCACTTCACATGGACTCGGTAGATTCCCACAATACATAAGAGGAATTAATAAGGGTTTTATCGAAACTGAGGGTGAATTTGAAATTGTTAAAGAAACTGATTCTGTTGCTTTAATCGATGGAAAAAATCTCTTTGGACAATATGTCGCACATGAAGCTATGAGTCTAGCAATTAAAAAAGCAAAAGAAAGTGGTATTGGTGCAGTAGGTGCATTTAATTCTAACCACTTTGGAGTAACTGGATATTATTCTGATTTAGCTATTAGAAATGATATGATTGGTATTGTAATATGTAACACTGACCCTGGAGTAGCACCTTTAGGTGGTAAAAAAGCTATTCTTGGAACAAACCCTATAGCTATAGGAATCCCTTCTGAAACTTATATTGCAGTTGATATGGCAACTTCTGTAAGTGCTAGAGGAAAATTATTAGAAGCTAAAAGAAAAGGGGAAGAAATTCCTCCAGATACTGCCATTGATAAGGATGGAAAACCAACTACTAATCCTGAAGCTGCTTTAGAAGGTACCATTCTTCCATTTGGTGGAGTGAAAGGATATGCTTTAAGCTTTATGATTGAAATTATGTGTGGGCCACTTGTAAATGCAGCATTTGGTACTAAAGTAACTGGTACTGCAGGAGATTATAAAGAAGATTGTAATAAAGGAGATTTATTTATTGCAATTAATCCTGAACAATTTGTTTCAATAGACAAATTTAAAGAAGAAGTCGAAGAATTCGTCAAAGAAGTTAGAGAATCTGGAAACACATTTGTACCGGGGGATTTAGAAGTTAAAAGAATTGCTGAAAATGAGAAAAACGGATTGCCAATAGATGAAAAACTATACGAAACCTTAAAAGAAATCTGTGATAATTTAGAAATTGATTTAGACAGTTATTTAACTGATTAAGCAAATTTTAAAAAAAAATTTGATTAAAACTTTTTCTATTTTATTTTTTACTATTTTTAACTTTTACTATTTTTTAGCTGAGTATTTTTTATATTTTTTTTACATTAACTTACTCTATAAGTTTACTAATTTTATAACTTTATAATTTCAGCATATACTAACAATTTATGAATTTTATGAATTTTTTAAATATTCAAATTTTTTCTAATATAATAATTTCAGCTATTTTTCTATTTGGCAAATAAAAAGCTGATAAAAAAATTCTAAAATTTTAACAACGAACATCCATTATAATTTTAATAATAAAAGCTCATTAAAATATAGTTTTAATTAAAAAGTATTAAATTAATTAAGCATATCTTCAAAATACTAAAAGCATGAATAATATTATAATACTTGCTAATATTGTATATGCATCACAGAAGTGAAAAATGACAAAATAGTTAAAAAGTGAAAAAACAATTTTATGGATATGTGCAAATATGAAAAATAGAAAACATGAATAATTGAAATTATGAAATTTTGAAAATGTGAAAAAATAGAAAAATAAATTTTAAATAAAACTAAAAAATAGAAAAATAGAAAAATAAATTTTAAAGAAAACTAAAAAATAAAAAAATTAGATTGCACAGGAAGGTTTAAATCCTAAATTATTTAATAATGTATCAAGACCTTTCTCAGCCATAACAACATCATCAACTAAACAAAATATTCCCAGCTTACCTTCTTCAATTAAGCTTGAAAGTTTACTTGCATCATCTAAAAGTTCTAATGCATCATCTTCAGCTACTGTAAAGAATAAATCAGTTTCCATCATATTAATAGAACTATTTACATTAAACTTAGAATTAATAACTCCTTCTTTTCTTTCAATTAATAAAAAATTCTTATCAGTTTCACCAACAAAGAAAGCAATTTTAGTATCTGGATTTAAAACTGCAAAATAATGTTCTGATTCCTTTACAAATTTATCCCATAAACCCTTATCATGAATTTTATCTGGTTTTATCATAACATCACCTCAATGAATAGATAAATTAAATAAATTATTCTAACTCAATTTCATTAATCTTATTTTCAATAGTATTTTTAACTATTTTTACACAGATTTCCCCTTCATCATCTAATCTTGCAGCATCATTAGCTTTGTATTCTGTTTCAGCTAAAATGTCTCCAACATTAAGTTCATCAATAACATCTACACCTTTATCTTTTAAAATTTTACCAACACAATTACCTTCACAACCATTGATTGCTAAAATAGGATACTTATTAAGTACTCTTGTAAAACCTTCAACATCTGCTGAAGTTGAACCCATACAAATAGATACAATCTCATGATCATCAATAGCTAAGTCATGAACTGCAACTCTTGCTACTAAACCATTTGGACTCATTCCACTACATGCTGCTAAAGCAAATTCTTCTTCCATAACTACACTTCCTCTTTTAGTTTAATTATTTAATTTAATATTTAATTTATTACTTAATTATTTAATTTAATATTTAATTATATAAATATTAGTTATTTAATAGAAATAAATTTTTATGATTTAACTTTTATTCTTTCTTCATTTCAGGAAGATATTTAGCATAGAACCCATCAGTATCTGCATAAATCACCTTAAAACCATAAGCTTCAGCTTCTTCCATAGCTTTTTTAATATGTTGACGCCCCCATGCTGTAATAGCTTGAGCACATTCAAAGGAATACCAACGGAATCTTAAAAATCCATAAACTCCATACATTGTATTAGCTAAGCGTTTTAAAGCTTGCTGTTGAACACTTAAACTCTTTTTTAAAACTGGATTATCTGTTGCTTTCATTTTATTTTTAACAGCAAAACGTTCATTTAAAATATCTTCTAAAGCAGAAGGAATAAAACCTTGAGGTTCTTTTTTAAATTTAAAAAAGTGTTCTGGTGAGATATAATAATCTTCATCATTATCCATATCTGAAGATAACTCTTCCTCTTTAATATTATCTATATCATCATAACCTGTTTCAAAATCTTCAAATTTAGTATTGTGAGAGTTATTTTCTTTTACTAAAACATCTGGAGAGATATTTTTTGAAATAATCAAGGTAGGGTACAGGCTTTTAAAATCGAATTGTACTAAATTTTCATGTAGGCCAATTTCAGGTTCTTTAACATAACCTCCAACATTGCTTCCTCTCTCTTTAATATTTTTCATAGTCATATTCGGTTTATTTGGAACCACTTCATCTACTTCATAAGCCTTTCTAACTAAATACCATTCTGCTTGCTGGCCTGTTGCCATACGAGTTACATCAACAAAAGGTTGTCCCACTATACGAGTTAACTCTAAGTTTAATGGTAAAGTTTCTTGAGCTATTTTTAAAGTAGATACTACATCATCTAGAGAATATTTAAATAAATTTTTAAGTTCATTACCGCCATTGTCCCAGAATTCATAAATTCTATCTCCTGGAACATCTATCTTTTCTTCTCCAAAGAACTCAAAGTAAACTCTTTCTAAAGTATACCTATCAAGAGACATGTATCTTCTCATAACTAAATACAAATCAACATGTAAAAGACCTTTAAATGTAGCTGCATTATTAAATCCTCTTCTTATAAATTTAATATTAGATCCATCTAGACCTAAATCTAAATCAATACCCCATATTTTTGCTCTGTCTTTAAGATATGGAAAGTCAAATAAATCAGAGTTATAACCAATAATAATATCGATATTATTTTCCTTTACAGTTTTAATAAATGATTCAATCATTTCCTTCTCAGAATCAACCTTTTCTATAAAACACATTTCAGAATCGTTAGAAAATTCATCTCCTTTAGTAGATATTACTTTCCTAATTCCCACATTGCTGTCGATACCAATCATAATGATTTCATCTTCCTCAGGATTAGGCATACCATGAGGGTTTCTAACTTCCAAATCAAAACTCATCATCCTAAATTGTTGAAAGTCCGTGTTTGCAGTTTTAGGAGGCTCAGAGAGTTTAAAAATTTCAAGAGAGTCATTGTTAGAGTTTATTGTTTCAAAAGAATCTATAAGTTCTCCTTCCAATTCTAATTCAGCCATAGGAACTAATGCATTATCTATCAAATAGCGTCTATAAAAAGGAATATCATGTTCTCTCAATTGTTTTACAGAATCTAAATCCCAAATAATATCCCTGTATTTTGGAACATCTTGAGGATGGGTGAAACTAATTTTAATAAATTCAGTTGGAACTTGAAAATCTTTTTTAATTACCTTTTCAAGTTTAGTAAATTCTAAATTTCCATTTCTCTTAAGTTCTTCTAAATCTTTAATAGATTTATCAATATTACCAGAAGGTAAAATATACAAATAAGGAACAAAAGAGTCATCTAAAGCAATTAAATCATTAGAATTTTCTCCTTTTACTTTACCAAATAAGCGCATAACTGGTTTTTCTTCATAAGTAATATAATCAATATCTAAAAGAACAATGTTTCTTTTTACCATCCTATCAACCTAATAAATATTTATATACAATTTTAAATCTAAGTTGTTATTTACTACATTAAACTATTTAATCACTTTCTAATTTAAGATTTTCCAGCTCTTCTTTAAGAGATTTAATAACTGCATAAGTTATTCCTAAAATTAAAGGCCCTAAAATAAAACCAACTATTCCAAAAACATAAGGACCTGCCATAAATCCTACTAAAAGGATTAAAGAATGAATATCTGCATATTTACCTGCTAAAGCTGGACGTATGTACATATCACTTAAACTAAGTACAAATCCCCAAAGTATTGTAAGAACTGCTTGAAGGATGTTTCCAGTTACAAAAACGTCATAAGCTGCTAAAGTCCAGTAAACTGGCCATGGCCCAAAAATAGGAATTAATTGAAGCACTCCAGTAATAACACCCAATAATAATGCAAATTTATATCCTAAAAGGGCATAGCCAACACCTCCCATAATTCCAATAATTACAGCAGTTAAAAAGTGGCCATAAAAAATACTTTTTAAAACATTAGCAATCTCATCAATAGTTTTATCAAAGAATTCTTTGTGAGTATCTGGAATAAATGCAAATAAATAATCCCAAAAACTGTCTCCATCCTTAGCAAAGTAATAAATTGAACAGAATAATACAAATAATTGTATTATAACATTGGAAAAGCTTTTAACTAAATTTACAATAGATCTTAATAAATAGGATAAACCTTCTTGTAAATATGAAGATAATGAATTTAAAAAGTTTTGTGCAGTTAATTGTGCATCAACTGGTAAACTTTGAACAAGATTTGTAATCCCCTGTTCTAAAGTTAAATCACTTCCACTTGTAGCAGTATTTGAAGCAAGAAACATTGTAGCAAAGTTAGAAATTTCCCAAAATATATATCCGAATAATAAAATTAAGGGAATAACTACAACGATCATTGCTAAAATAATGGATATTGAAGGATATTTTAATTTATACTGTATTCTACCAGCAACTGGTCTAATACCATAAGCTATCATTGCACCTAGCAATATCATATTTAAAACTGGAGCAATAGTAAAAAATGAAAGTACCAACAAGATAATTATAATAAATATATGTAAACTATATTTATTTTCACTAAGATTAAACATTTTATCAGTTAAATAATTATGATTTTTTCTACAATAAATGAAATTAAATAATATTTTATCACTTAATAATTATGACTTTTCCACAAATAAATGAAATTAAATAATATTTTATCACTTAATAATTTTATAAACATTATTTCATAAATTTAGAAATATTCTCTTAAGCCAGATGCAGTTCTATGGTATTTTCCAAACTCAACAATTTCAGAAATCTGGTCAGATGAGAAAACAGGTCCCTCTGCACATATTCTCCAACCAGTATTGTCAACACAACAGTGTCCACAAACACCAATAGCACATTTCATATAACGTTCCATAGAGTATTCCCCATCAATCATATGAGTTTCTAAGCTACCATATAATGGCCTCATCATAACTTCAGGACCACAAACAACAGCCCAATCATATTCTTTATGTTCAATTAATTCAAGAACCCTATGAGTTGCAAAACCTTTAAAGCCACAAGATCCATCATCAGTACAAGTGTAAACATTAGCTCCTCTTGCTTCTAAACGTTTATCAAATAATAATTCTGACTTTGTTTGTGCAGCACAAACAACATCTACTTGGGCTTTATTTTTTAAAGCTTCTTCAGTGAAAAAAGCTATAGGAGCCATGCCAACTCCTCCGCCAATAGCTAAAACCCTTATATCCCTTAAATCAGTGTCAAAACCATTTCCATAAGGTCCTCTAAGACCTAATTTCTCACCTTCTTTTAGTGAATGTAAATTTTCACTAAATTTCCCTACTTTTTTAACAGTTATACCAAGTTCTCCTTTAGCAACATCAATATAAGAAATAGACATTGGTTTTTCGTCATTAAAATTCCATACCATAATAAATTGACCAGGATATGGAATATTTTCACCAACCATAGTCCAATCAAAAATAAAAGTTTTAATTGTAGGGGTTTCCTCTATAATCTTTTTTATCTCTATAACTTGAGGTACATTCATTTTATCACCAAAACCTTATACAAAACACGAAACAATATACAATCCCATAGCAAAAAACTATATTAAAATTTAAAGCCCTAGTTATTCTTTATGAGCAAAACCTACCATATCACTAATTGAATTAAATTCACTTTCTTCTATAAAGTCTTCTAAATCACTTGTAATTCTTCCAAATATTTCAGGGCCTTCATACATTATAGAAGTTCCAATTTGAACGGCACTTGCACCAGCATATAAAAATTCTATAACATCTGTATAATTACGTATTCCGCCAACACCAACAATTGGAATCTCAGTTCCCTCATATACATCATAAACACAACGAACTGCTATAGGTTTAATTGCAGGTCCACTCATTCCACCAAATTTATTAGCAAGTATTGGATTTCCAGTTACTATATCAATTTTCATACCTGGACCTAAAGAATTAATTAAAGTTAAACCATCTGCCCCTCCTTCTTCAGCTGCAACTGCAATTTCTAAAATATCTGTTACATTTGGAGTTAATTTTGCAAGGATTGGAATATCAACAGCTTCTTTAACTGCTTTTACAACATTACGAGTTAATTCTGGATTTTGACCAATAGATGCACCATAACCTTCCATAGCATGAGGGCAAGATACATTTAATTCTATAATATCAACTAAATCTTCTACTTTTCCTGCAACATATGCAAACTCTTCAGGGTTTGCACCATAAATAGAAGCAATTGATTTACCTATTATACGATTAACTGATTCTAACTCATCAATAAAAGCTTCTACCCCTGGACTTGAAAGTCCAATTGCATTGATTATACCTCCTTCTACAGCAACAGTAGTCGGATTTCTATAACCATCGTTTGGTTCTTTTGAAAATGATTTAGATACAACAGCACCAGCACCGGATTTTAAAATCCAATTAAGAGAAGATGCATGACTTCCTAATACTCCTGCAGCAAGCATTAATGGATTTTTTAATTTAATACCGCATAATTGAGTTTTTAACATGAATAACCTCCCATAAAAACATATAAACTTGATAAATTAACTTAATTATTTAAGAAATTTTCTAATTATTCTAATTCAATAACTAAAAATTTCTACATTCTTAGATTATAAAACTCTATACTACTTTAATATATGAAAACTATAAGATATAAAATATTTGATTTTCAGCTAAAAATTTTAAATTAACTAAAAATTTTAAAAAACTGAGAAAAAATTACCAAATAAATAGAAAAACACCTCCGCCAACTCCCTATTAAATGTAAAATATATTAGAAATAAAAATTAAAGATAAGATTATGGAATTTTATATAACACAATGTATTGCAGGATTTATTGCATTTGATGAAAATTTTCAAATAGCTAAATACAAATTATTTAAAGAAGATGAAATAGTTTCAAATCTTATTAAAATAGAAGAAAATGAGATTTTAGAAGAAGAAATTGAATTAATAAATGAATTAGAATTGGATTCTCTTGGTGAAAATAAAATTATTATAGAAACTACTAAAAGAAGATTTCAATATAAAGAACTTAAAAACTTTGAAGATATTGAAATTAAAACACCTAATAAAGGTGGGGAATACTTAAGAAATAATTTATATGATGTTTTAGAAAAAATTAGATTTGGCTATAATAAAGAATATATTATTCAAACTTATGAAAGATTAGCTATTGAGCAAATTAAAAAATCATCACAGGAAGAAGATAAACTTTTAATACAGGCAATAAACTCTGTAGATGATGTTGATGAATCAATTAGCAAATTAGTTGAACGTATTCGTGACTGGTACACTATTTATTTCCCAGAAATGGATACAATAACCAATAATGAAACTTATATCAAATTAATAGCTGAAAGTGAAGATAGAGAGGATATAATAGAAAGCTTTAAGGATCAATTTAAAGATGATGTAGAGTATAGTAGTGGAGCAGACATTGAGGAATACGACTTATTAATGTTAAAAAGCTTTGCAGAATCTATTTATTCACTTCAAAATTCAAGAAAAGAACTTGAAATTTATATCGATTCTAAAATGGAAGAAATTGCCCCTAATTTAAGAGATTTATTAGGTGCTACATTAGGTGCAAAATTAATTGCCCATATTGGAAGTATAAAAAGATTAGCTACTTATCCTGCAAGTGTTATCCAAATAATGGGTGCTGAAAAGGCAATATTTAGACATTTAAAAACTGGAGAACGCCCGCCAAAACACGGCTTAATATTCCAACACCCTAGTGTACGTGGTGCAAAATGGTGGAATAGAGGAAAGATAGCTAGAAATTTAGCTTTAAAAATCACATTTGCAGTTAGAAAAGATGTTTTTAGTGGAGAATATGATTCAAGTATTGCAGAAGACTACTTGAAAAAATTAGAAGAAATTGAAAAAGAAAATCCTTTCCCTAAAAAAACAAGCCAAAAAAGAGCCAAAGAAAGAAGAAACGAAAAAGGCAAGGGAAAGGTAAAACCTAAAAAATACAAAGGAAATAAAAAGAATAAGAAAAATAGAAAAAGAAGAAAATAAGAAAATAAGAAAAATAGAAAAAAGAAGAAAATAAGAAAATAAAAAGAATAAAAAAATGATAAAAATAGATAAAAATATAAATAAATAAGTATAATTCTTAAAAGAGTGAAAAAATGAATATATTCTATAAAGATGGTGAAATAGCTACTAAGAATTTAACTCCAGGTATTAGGGTTTATGATGAAAAACTTATTAAAGAGAGAGAATCAACAGAAAAGAATTTAGAAAGTGTAAATGAGTATCGTATTTGGAACCCTAGAAGATCTAAATTAGCTGCTGCATTATTAAATGGATTAAAAGATTTTAATTTAAATAATGATTCTAAAGTTCTATACTTAGGTGCATCTACAGGAACAACAGTTTCTCACATTTCAGACCTATGCGATGATGGTTTAATCTATGCTGTAGAATTCTCACCAGTTAGTGCAAAAAAACTAGTTAGATTATCCCAAAGGCGAAATAATATTGCACCAATACTTGCTGATGCTACTAAACCAAAATATTACTTAAATAAAGTTGAAAAGGTAGACTTAGTTTATTGTGATGTGGCACAAGAGAAGCAAAGTGAGCTCTTTATGAACAATATGAACCTATTCCTAAAGGAAGATGGGCAAGGCCTTATTACAATAAAGGCAAGAAGTATTGATGTCATTCAAAAACCTAAAAAAATATTCAAAGATGAAGCAAAAAAAATAAAAGAAAATGGTTATTCTATTTTGGAAAAGATTAAATTAGAACCTTATGAAAAAGACCATATAGCTTTTCTTGTTGAAAAATCTTTCTAAAAGAATATATGTTCATTTTTAAATAAAAAATATTTTCAAAAACCATAAACAACTGCTATTTTAATCTAAAAGCTCCTTAACCGTAGCAAAACTATAAAATATAAACTAATTTTTATGAAAATTTTATATAATCAGTGAAAATAATAAATTATTAAAAAAATAGAAAATACGTTTTTTATAATAGATTTTTAAATAATTTCAATTAAAAAATAAGTATTTAAAGCTCTAAATAATTGTTTTTTATTAGTATTACTTTTATCTTAAAATAGCCCCTTAAAATAATTATATACAATAAATTTTTTATAAAAAAATTGATTAAAATTTACTAAAAAATAGAAATAAAACTAATGTAATAAACAGATAGAATCTTAAAATAGTTTACTATAATTTTTACTAATTTTAAGAAAAAATAAAAACTTGTATAAAATACAAACAATCTCAAAAAAGTATTACTACTGAAAGCTTTTTATATAAGAATATAATAAATATATAATTGCTAATGCAATAAAAAAAGAGTTCATAAAAATATCCTCTAAGTTAATTCACTCATAAAAACACTCCATAATTAACTAGCTTAGAGGATTGGACTTTTTTTATCAATAGACTATTTTTAACTATTTTTTAATAAATTTTTAATAAGTTTTAATCGAATATTAATCATTATTCCTTAATTTCAAAAATAAGAAAGAACTGCTAATTTTTATATAAAAGTAATACTTTTTTTGATTTTCATTCAATAGCAAACCATAAAAAACTAATAAATTAACAAAACTTGAAATTTTAAAATTTGTATAGAAAAATAAGGAAAAAATAAGAAACTTTTAATAAAAAATATTAAAAAAAGCCAATAAAAAAAAATATTAAAAAATTAATTAAATTTTAGTAGAAATTTCATCAAAGATCGATCTAGCAATCTCTTTTTTAGAATTTAGGGAAACTTTCTTAATTTCATCACTTACAAGAATAACCTCATTAGTTTCAGAACCAAACTCACATCCCCTATTAGAAACATCATTTGCCACAACTAAATCAGTCCCTACCTCTTGCATTTGAATTTTAGCACAATCAATCATCTTTTCTTCTGAAATATTATACTCTGCTTTAAATCCAACTAAAAATATATCTTCATTAATCTTTTTAATTCTTTTAATTATCTTAGCAAGTGGTTCAAATTCTAAAGATAAGTTATATGATGAAGATATTTTAAAATCTTCCTTATTAATTGGAGTAAAATCTGAAACAGCAGCAGTAGCTATAAATATATCAAAATTAGGAATTAATTCATCAATTTTTTCATTCATAAGGCTACTTGATTCAGCACCAATAACATTAAAAACCTTTGGAATAGAAACTTCATGATGTGCAGCTAAAATTGTTAGGTTAGCTCCTCTAATAAAAGCTTCTTTAGCTAATTCTAAACCCATTTTTCCAGAAGACCTATTAGAAATACCTCTTATAGGATCAATTTCTTCAAAAGTCCCACCTAAACTAATCAATATATTTTTATTAGCTATACTCAATAAATCCTCATCTGCAATTCCCTTTTCAACTTTATCTAAATTAACAGCTCTGATTGATTCAAGAACAATATCTTCAATAGCTGGAAATTTAGCTTTACCTTCATCTATACGAGGATTTACAAATTTTATACCTTCCCTTTTTAACTTAAGAACATTTTCACTAACTGCATCATACATAGAATCATGCATAGAAGGTACAAAAACAATAGGTGTATCATGACCATAAGCAGTAATTAATAGAGTACTTACTGGATTATCAGAAATTTTATATGCAAATTTGCTTATAATATTTGCAGTAGCTGGAGCAACTAAAATCAAATCAACTTGAGAATACTTTACATGCTCAATTTTTCCACTTAAGTTTAAAACAACTTCTTGACCAGTAGCAAACTCTAAAGCATTAGGATGAATAATTTTAGATGCTTCTTCAGTCATAAAGGCTTTAACCCTATGTCCTTGTCTTCTAAATTCCCTTGCTAGTTTAATAGTTTCAGTAGCTGCAATACTACCAGTAACACATAAAACAATTTCCATATAATCACATCAATAAATTACAATATTATTAAGCATCAAATCATCATTATAACTAAACCTACTAAATAATAAAGCAGTTATAACTTAATGCTATTAATAATAAAATCAAAAGTGCCTATCTTATCATCAAATTCAGATTGTGGTGCAGTACATAAAATAACATAAATATCAGAACCTTTTTTAATCCAAATAGCTTTATGTTGTTTTGATACATTATTAGATACAGAAGTATAATCTGCCTCCATAGCTGCTTCACCATTAAAAGAAACATTACCCATGTATAAAATATTAAAATCAGAATTACGTGCTAAAGTATTGTAGTTAGACTGGAATTCAGATTGTAAAGATTTAGAGTTAGATTTCTTTTCAATATTTACATTAATGCTATTAAAACCTGAAGAATCTTTTGAGTTAGAATCTGCTATTGCTAAAACTGTTTCATTAGAATTTGAATTTGCAGAAACCCAATCACCAGGCATTGATAATGATATACCATTTTCAGAAAACTCTACTGATTGCTGTGAAATATCTACATCCTCATTAGAGCTTATAGGATTATTTATAAAAAAGGAAATGCTTACAATCAATAGAATTAACACTAATCCAATACCAATAATCTTTTTCATATTATATCTCCAAAAAAATAATGGTAGAACCATTAATAAATTTATTCATCAGAACCTCCGCCAGAAGAAGAGCCACCACTAGAACTACCACCACCAGAAGAACCAGAAGAGCCACTATCTGAAGAAGAACCACCACTAGAACTACCACCACCAGAAGAACCAGAAGAAGAACCAGAAGAGCCGCTATCTGAAGAAGAACCGCCACTAGAACTACCACCACCAGAAGAACCAGAAGAAGAACCAGAAGAACCTGAATCCTCATCTGAAGAAGGCCTACTAGAATTAGAACTAGAATCATCATCTGAAGAAGAACCATATTTAGTAGTATTAGAGTAAGATTTTGTATAATTGAAACTAAGTGACTTATTTATTTTAACCTCTGGGAATGCAGTATCATTAATAGTTGCACTGCCAGTTAACATATTAGTAACATCTCCCTCTAAGCCAATACTAGACATTCCAAAGATAATACCTGCACCAAAAGCGACAAGTAAAAATACAACTGCTAAAGCAATAAACCATGAACTAGTACTAGAAGATTCTTTTGTTTTACTTGATACAGTATAAGACTCAGGGTTATGAATATATTTACGAACTAATTGTTCTTTTTCTTCACGATTTTTATCAGAACTATCATTATATTTAGAATTTAATGAAGAGTGAGTTTCTTCTTTTCCTTGCATTGCACGAATTCTATCACTAACTTCAATAGTTTTAATCTTATGCTTATACTGGTCAGATAAATAGATGTATTTTTCTTCAGAAATCAAACCAGCTTCATAATCTCTTTCAAGATTTTTTAAAATCTGCATAAGTTTTTTCATATCTGGATTCATACTTCTCCTCCTATAATCAATCATAGAAAATAGTATAAAATTATAAACTAATAAAATTAAAATAGTATAAAATCATAAACTAGTAAAATTAAAATATTTTTATAAATTCTTTTTAATAATATTATTTATACTAGTTTAATATATAAAGTTTATATTTTATAAATATAATTAAAATCTAAAAAATTATGTTTGTAAATTAAAATAAATAAAAAATGAAAATTAACTCTAAAAAGAGATTAAAAAATAGATAAAATTATTTGAATAAATCATCTCTAAAAATAGGATATGATCCTAAAATCTTAAAAAATGAAGTATTACGCTCTAAATCTTTTAAAATGAGACTTATATCATCATCCAATCTATGACCTTCTAAATCTATAAAGAAAATATAATGACCTAAACCTTCTTTAGAAGGGCGTGACTCAATTTTTGTTAAGTTAATATCATTTTTAGCAAATAGTGATAAAATCTCATAAAGGCCACCTGGCTTATCTTCAAATAATGAAAAAGAAATGGAAGTCTTATCTTTACCGGTGATAGGTGAGTCATTACTATCTAAAACAACGAAACGGGTTTCATTATTAAAATTTTCTTGAATATTTGTATCAATGACTTTTAAATTATACAATTCAGCAGCTTTTAAAGTACCTATAGCTGCATCTTGCCCTGTTTCTGCAACTCTTTTAGCAGCTGCTGCAGTACTTAAAGTATAATGAGCAGTTATACCATGCCTTTCCAAATAAGGCTGACATTGCCCAAGAGCTTGTGAGTGGGAATAAACATTTTCTACCTCATCTACACTCATATCCCTAGCAGCTAATAAATTATGGTTAATTGGAATAACAATTTCATTTTTAATCTTTAAATCAAAATTATGAATTAATGAATCTAAAGTTAAATTTACTGGACCTTCAATAGAATTTTCAATTGGAACAATACCCTGTACACATTCGCCACTTTCAACAGCAGCCATTACTGATTGTATTGAACAATAAGAAACTAAATTATCTGAAACTAATGATGCTGCTTCATGGGAAAATGTTCCCTGAGGACCTAAAAATGCAACTTTATATTCTACCATAATCAAACTCCTAATTAAAAATATATAAAAATTTAGAATATAGCTTTTACTTTACTATTTTCTAAATAATATATTAGAATTTATAGCTTTTACTTACTATCTTTTAAATAATATATTAGAATTTATAGCTTTTACTTACTATTTTTTATATATTAATCATAGTATAAAAAACGATAAGGTGAAAAAACTTAAATAAAGAAGTAAATGAACAATAATGAATAAAATAATACATGAAACCGTAAAATAAATTATTGTATAATTAAAAAATTAAAAAAATTAAAAAATGAATAGAACTGATAAAAGAACTGATAAAAATAATAAAACTTTAAAAAAACTAAATAAAAATAGAAAAAAGAAAAATAAAGCATAAGAAAATCTTATGCTTAAAACTAAAATTAATTATTGTGTTTCTAATTCATAAATCAATTTTAGTAAATCTGATTGAGTTACAATACCTATAACTTGATCTTCACCATCAACTACAGGGTAACCATTATAACCAGTTTCTAACATTGCATCCGCAAGTTCTGGAATACTTGCATCCTGAGAAATTGTTTCTACATTTGTAGACATATAATCTCCTGCAATTAACTCTTTAATTTGAGAAGCCATATACTTATCAGGAGTGTGTTTCCTAAATGAAACAAATGCTTTTGCAATGTCTTTTGAAGTTATAATTCCTGCAAGTTCATTATCTTCAGTTAATAATAAACGGCCTACTTCTGAGTCCATTATAACCTTTCTTGCATGAATTAAACGATCATCAGCAGATATTGAAATAATATCTGAAGTCATAATATCTTTAACTGAAATCTTATCATATGCCTTTGCTTTGCATAAATATATGAAATCAGATTTAGTTACGATTCCTACCATTTCACTAGCGGATAAAACTGGAAGAGCGCCAATATTTTTCTCAATTAAAATACTTGCTACATCAATTAAATCATTATCTACATCTACAGTAATTAAGTCTTTAACCATTACAGTAGACACATAGAAACGTGAAGGTGCTAAATTACCATATTTAGCAGAGCCTAATTTATTAGCTATATCTTTCTCTGAGATAATTCCAACTAAAACTTTTTTATTTTCATTGGTACTAGTAACAGGTATTCTTGATAAGTTATCTTTATACATCATTCTTAGACAATCACATATGTTTAGATTCTTATCAATAGATACCACACTTTCTGACATTATATTTTTGATTTTCATTTTAACACCAACGATAAAATACAATGATAACTATTAGAATTAAATCTTATAGTACATAAACTATTAGAATTAAATTAAAAATTAAATCTTATAGCACATAAACTATTAGAATTAAATTAAAAATTAAATCTTATAGTGTATCTATCAAAGATATAAAATTTACCTACCAATAGCTATCTCTTAAAGTTCAACAATAGCTACCTGAATGAAAATTATCTTTAATTAAAAAATTCTTTTCACCCTTTTTTTAAAAAAAAGATTAATTAAAAGATTAATCTTTATGCTTAATAAAATTAAATTATTTAAAAACTTAATTTTTAAGAACTGTATTTAAAATATCTCTTTCAGTGATAATTCCTACAAGTTCATCATCATCAACTACAGGAACACCACCAATGTTCTTTTCAGCTAATAAATTACATAAATCTCCTAATCTAACATTAGATTCAGTTACTGAAATATTTGGTTTAACAATTTCAGAAATTTTTCTTTTTAAAACATCTAAACCACTATTAGAGGTCATAGAAGCAAACATTTCTTTATCACCGAAAAATCTTAAGATATCAGTTGAAGTAACAATTCCTATTAGTTTATCTTCTTCAACTACAGGAATTCTTCTTAAGTTATTTCTAACCATCATTTTAGAACAGCTTTCAATAGGTGTTCCAAGAGTGGTTGTAATAATATCTTTTATCATGATATCACCTACAGTTTCATCAGTTAAAGAGCCTGCAAGTGCTAATGCGAAATCTCTTTCAGTGACTATTCCCACCAATTTACCTTCTTTATCTATAATAGGTAAAGATCCAATACCCTTTTCAGTCATCAAATCGACACTTTCTCTAATAGAATATTTAGGGCTAATAGAAATAACATCTCTTGTCATAATTTCTTTAACAGGCTCATTAATAGCTGCTAGAAAATTGTCATTATGTTTCTTTTCTATTATGTCAAATTTACTTCCTCCACCAAGGAAGTCAAGAATATCCATAGCGGTTACAATACCTAAAAGTTTATTTGAGCCAGGATGAGTTACTGGTAATCTTCTGAATTCGTGTTCTATCATCATTTCAGCAGCTTCTTTAATAGACCTAGTTTGAGGAATACTTATGACTTCTTTCTTAGCTAGAGTCATTATTTCTCCTTCATTCTTAGCTACTTTTGTTTTATGTTCAACAGAACCACGATTCAATGATTTTCTCAAGTTTTTAGTGTTTTTGTCTTTCATATCGACACCTCCGGATTTAATAATTCTTTCAGGTCTAAACTACAAATCTTATTGTAATAATCAAGTTATAGAACTTTGGGAAATATCATTTATAAGAGGACAATTTAAATCTTTTAAAAAGTATTTAGAAGATATTCTAAAGAATTTAAATGATTATTTGCATCAAATCTAATAATATATAAATTAAGCCTATAATTAAGTTATTATACCATTAAATGATTTATAATTTATTTTTGAAATTATGGATTTGTGGGAAGCTCTGTATATCATTAATTCTATCATATAGATTTTCAATTAAGAAAATTCTTCAAGAAATTTAAATTAAAAATTTAAAAAAAATGACATAGAACTAACTACAATATAAGATAGGTTTTGATAGTTAATATTATTATCGATTTAATTTTGAATAACCTAAAAATAGAAAAAAAATAATTTTTAAAAATAAAAGATAAAAGTTTTATTTGAATAAAAATAATATAATAAATAGTATAATATTAGAGATAATATTTATTAAGTCATTGAAAGATTTCATTGAAAAATTTTAAGGGATTAAAATGGAGAAAATAGAAAAAACAGTTAGAACAAGAGATTTTATTATAAGTACAGATAGATTACTATTTGCCTCAACTAATTATATTCACCCAGAAGATAGAATCATTTCATTTTTAAGGTATATTCCTGATGAAAATGGAGATAGGGAAAAAAATGGAATTAAATATTCTAAAGTAGGTTCTGAAGAAGCTTATGACTATTTAAGAAAAAATCATCCAGATTATTTATATTTCTGCGATGTAACAAATGTTGAAATGATGGGTGTACCTATAGATAAGGTTGAAAGAATTATTAAACCGGAAGATAGATTAAAAGGTCTTAGAGAAACTTATATTCCAATAATAAATGAAAAAATAGATAGCGGGGAAGATTTAGATTATAAAGAAGAATTGATGAGTAAATTAATTGATCTTTCAGATTTTTTCCATTATGTAGCTGGAATCGATTATAATGATCTTGGAATATCTGGCTCTATTCTACCAGGTCTTCAAAAAGAAGGAACATCTGATTTGGATTTTGTTGTTTATGGACTTAAAAATCATAGAAATGCAATAAAAGCATATAAAGAAAAGAAAGACCAAGAAGTTTTCATTGAAGAATTAGATAAAGAAATTACCCTAAATAGAATTAATGATGATTTTTGGGATTTTGTATATGATAAAAGAATAAAGGATGATAGTCTTACCAAAGAAGAATTTGCTTGGTATGAAGAACGTAAAAGCAATAGAGGGCTTATTAGAGATACTCTATTTGATATTTTAGCAACGAAAAATTATGATGAAATTGAAGGAACTTGGGGAGATACTGTATATGAACCAGAAGGATTTGCTAAAGTTAATTGTACAATTAAAAGTGCATTAGGAGCTTTTGATAATCCTGCAGTATATACAATAGAAGATGTTGAAATCCTTGAAGGTCCAGATATTGAAATTAAAGAGCTTGCATCTCTTACCCACACTTATGCTGGTGAGGTAGTAGATGGTGAGGAAGTAGTTGCAAGAGGAAAAATAGAAAAAGTACTTAAAAATGGCAAATTCGATAAATACAGAATTTTGGTAGGTACTACAAGAGAATCTTTAAACGAATACATAAAATTAAGAGAAAGTCCAGTTTAAACTGGACAATTATATATTTAATTTCATAACTTCTTTTTTAAAATGATTTTTTATAAATCTTTATTCAAACTTTTAACATTTTTTTAATAATTTACTATTTTTAAATTTTTTTTATATATATCTTTATAAGATAATTTTCCTATTTTTACCAACCCCCATATAATTTTAAAAATTCAATTAAAAATAATGGAAATTAATCATCAAATATCCATTTAATTAATTGTTTTTATTAGTAAAATCTATGAAAAATTTTATTAAAAATTAAACTATTGGGAAAAAAATAAAAATTTCCAACCGATTTAAAAAAACAATAGAATCAATTACAAAATGAAATCAATTTTGCAAACTGAAATGAAAATTGATGTAAAGATGTTAAATTCTAATTAAATTGAATAATTTAAATTATATTAAAAAATAAACTAATTTTAATAAATTATAATGAAAAATAACCATATATTATTTATTATATGAAAAATAAAGAATAATTTACAGAGAATTATACAATTGATTTTGAAAAAATTTATAAAAAAAATTAATTTAATTTTTTAAAAATTATTCAAAATTAAAAAAAAAAAATAATATGGAGTTAATAAAATGATAAGTGTATCAACAATTAAAAGTTATATGTTCTGTCCTTTGAAGTTATATTTCCAAACAAATATTGATGAAGAATCAAATGAAGATTATCTTACCTCAAAAACATTAAAAGATCTTAGAATTGACATACAAGATCTCTTTAATAAAAATTTAAGATATGTTAAAAAAGATATGGAGATAGATGAAATTGAAAAAAGATTATCAATAGGAATCCATAATCAAATAAAAGCAACATTTGACATTATTGAAGAGATAAATGAAAAGAATAAAAATAATAATCATGAAAAAAGGAATAAAGAAGAAAAACCCAATAAAAATTATAAAAATAATGAAAAAAACCTCAATAAAATCAATAAATTAAAAAATAATGATAAAATAGAATTTATAGATAGTGATAAAACAAGCAATATCCCTAAAACAAATCAAATAAATGAAATAAGAGAAATAAGAGAAAGAAATGAAATAAATGAAGTAAATGAAAGAAATGAAATAAGAGAAATAAGAGAAAGAAATGAAATAAATGAAGTAAATGAAAGAAATGAAGTAAGAGAAAAAAACACAGCCTTAGAAAGCTTAGTAGATGAGCATAGAAAAATAGAAGAATTAAAAAAAGAGTTAATAAATGAAATAAATTTAAATCTAAAAATCCTTTCACTAAAAATAGCAGAAGCTATGAAAATACTTGATAAAGATGGTGATGAAATCCATGGATTATTTTTCCCAAGTTGTATGTACAACTATTTAATAAGAGATATAGGTTTAGATTTAATAGGGCTTATTGATAAAATAGAAGTAGAAAAAGGTAATTATTTCCCAATATCTTTAAAGCCATCAAATCCTCCAATAAAAGGGGTTTGGGATGGTGATTTAATGGAAACCATAGCTAATGCACTTCTAATAGAACAGGAATTTAATACATATGTAACAATAGGATATGTAGATTATTTAAAAATAGCTGAACGTAGACCTGTAATAATAGATACTGATGCTAGAAAGGGTTTTTTTAAAGTTTTAACCCATATAAATAAAATTATTGAAGAAGGAGAAATACCTAACGTTAAAACTAGTTTAAAAAAGTGTGAAAACTGTGAATATAAAGAATTATGTGAAAAAAATTAGAAAAATTGGAATTTATCCAAATTATAACCCATTTATATTGGAAAAAAGGTACAGCATAATTATAAACCATTTATATTTATATTGGAAAAAAGTACAACACAATTATAAACCATTATATCATATTGGAAAAAAAGGTACAATCGAGTAAACTGCAATCAAAACAACTACAGTTAAAATGACAATAGCTCCAAGAGGTACCTTTTTCCAAGCTAATCCTCCTGCAATTATTGCTCCAATTAAACCTATATACCACAATTTATTATCTACAGTTAATACACCTGGACAAATTAATGCCGCCAGTGCAGTATATGGTATTAGATTTAAAAATTTCTCAAATTTTGATGAAAAATTTAACTTTTCTACAAAGATTGCTGGAATTAGCCTTGGAATAAAAGTAACAATAGCACAAAAAATGATTAATAAATTAATGTCCATTACAATTGCACCTCCTTATCATTATCACAAGATCTTTTATCTAAAAGGTTTCCCCCATCATTTTCACTAAAGGAATCCCCCAAAATAGTTTCATCATCAACAATATACATGCCAATAACTGTACCTAAAAGAGTAGCTACAATCAAAGACCAATTTCCAATAAAGAATTGTAAAATTACATTTAAAATAGCTGTTATAACTACCAATATTGCTAATTCTTTGCTATTTTTAATAGCAGGAACTAAAAGAGCTACAAAAAGAGCATATAATGAAATATTAAAACTATTTGTAACAATTACTGGAAGGATATTTAATACTAAAACTCCTATAAGAGCTCCAAAAACCCATGAGGAAAATGCTATTCCTGCAAGACCCATATAAGTCCAAATGGAAGATTCCTCCATAAGAGAAAACATTGCAAAAGATTCATCTACTGCAAGATGAGCAGATAATATGTTTAAAGGAAGTGAACTTTCTTCAACCTTATTATAAACACAGGCATTCATTACAAAGTATCTTAAATTAACTACAAAAGAAGTTAAAACAATAGCCAGCATTGTAGCTCCTTGAGCTAACATAGAAACCGCCATGATTTGTCCTGCACCTGCATAAACAAAAAATGACATTAAAATAGTTTGAAAAGAATTTAGGCCTGCTTTAATAGCTAAAGCTGCATAACCAATACCCATTGGAATGTATCCAAAAGTAATTGGAATACCTAACTTCAAACCATGAATAAACTTTTCTTTTCTAGTTTTAATTTAAAACAACTCCGAATAGATAAAATATATTAAAATAAGAAACTTCTGATAAACTATCAAAAAATAGAAGCATAAAATAATATTAGTTAATTCCACTAATAAAGTTTATGTAAATAAAGCTAAGAAATAATAAAATATTACCATTTTAAAAAAAAATGATGAAAAATTAAGAAAAAAAGATTAGGGAAATTAAAATTTATTATTGTTTGCTAATCTTTCTACATCAAAAACTGCAGTACTTGCAACTGCCATAACTGCCATTACACCAGCTTGAACTGGATCTGTAACTATTAAATCAGCTTCTTTAGTAACACTTCCAGGCATATTTAAAGTAATTACAATTAAATCTTCATGTTCTCCTTTAAGGCATCTAACAGCCTCAGTAATCTTTCCACCCATTAAAGATCCTGCTAGAACAAGTGCACCAACACGAGGTAAGCGATTTACAGCTTCAACAGCTTCTGCAATATCTTCTTCACCAATTAACGGAATAGTATCTACACTTATGCGCTCTCCACGTATATTATGCCTATCTGCTTCTGTAATAGCTCCCACAGCAACTTGTGAAACTTGAGCTCCACCACCAAAAATAAGAATTCTTTTACCAAAAATGTCATTTAAAGAACCATGAACTTCAATATCCAAAATAAAATCCTTAGATTCCAAATCCTCTATAAGCTCATCAAGTTGCTCTACATTTTCAAGTTCTAAATTTAAAGTTCCAACATCATTCTTTACATAAAGATGAACATAAGATATGTTTGCTCTATGACTTGAAAGAATATCTGTTATTTCATCTAGAACTCCTTTCTTTTCTTTAGTTGTAAGTGTTAAAGAAATACTACTCATAATATTACCTAAAATATTTAAAATATTTAAAATATTCAATAAACGAAAAAAATTATCCAATAAAATCTAAATTACTCATAAAATACAAAAATTATCCAATAAAATCTAAATTATTCAATAAAATACAAAAATTTTCAATTAATTTAAAAAGGAATAAATTGATTAGTTGAAAATAAAATAATTAAAAATTAATTTATGAGGAAATGCTAAAAATCAATAATTACTCTTCAATTAATCTAATTTTGCTTTTAAAGTATCTAACGCAGCATGTGCTTTTTTATATAAATTTAAATAATTGTCATGTTCTCTGACAGGAATAACTTTAAGACCTAATTTTTCATGTTCTTCAATCCAAGATTCATCAAAAACTGGAATCTCAAATTTAATGTCTTCTGCAGTTTCATTAACAATAATTAAATCCCTATAAGGGAAATCATATTCTACAATATAACCTCCAAGACTCATAATATGATAAGGTCTAATTACAAATTTCATAAAATCACCACAATTAAATTTTAATAAAAATTCAATTAGTTTATTTAAACTTCTAAAATTTATTTACCCTCTAAAACAACGCAATAACCATAGCTAAAACTCCAAGAGCAGAACTAAGTAAAACAGTTGGATATAACTGCCTATTAGTAAATATTGGAGAGAATGCACTAACAATTGCCATAATAACTGGAAGTAATAAAGATACAACTATACATACAATAAATTTCAATGAGAATAACTCAGGTGGAATACCTAAGAATAATACAGAATACATTAAACCTAAAGTAAATATTAAAAATCCTCTAGTTACATAAACAAAGCTACGGTATTTAGAAGCAAACTCCATATATGGCCCTTCAATTACATCAGATTTAGCTTTAATAATTGAAAATGGATACTCATTTAATAAAATCATATATCCAATAAAGAAAACTACAGTTCCAATAATACCTGCTAAAGTAAATAAAAATGGTCCATGAGCTTGTTGATATGCTACAATTTCAGATAAATAAATACTTTTAGATAAAGCAGCAGGTATAAACAAAGCCAGATATAATGGAAATGAACCAAAAATAATCATCCTAAGAGATCTGCTTGAACTAATATCCTCAATAGATGATACAAGTAATCCAGTTCTTCCAGCACCTTTTGCATGGTCTGGAAATCTTAAATTAATAGACATTACAGATTTAGATAAAGAACCCATAATAACATAAGCAATTTCTTCAACTTTTAAAAATCCAACGATAGCTATTAAACTAGTAAAAGCAATAAAATGATAGTTTTCTGGCATTAATGCTAAAAATATTGCTAAAACTACAATAAAACAAAGAATAGGCATTGCTTTATATAATCCTGGTGCTGGAGAATTAGGTTGAATATTTTCTTTATATAAAAATTTTATTGATGCCCATAATCCAGAACTAGTAACAGGAGGTCCAATCCTTTGTTGAATCCTTGCATGAACATATTTTCTTTCAATTCCAGGAATTAAAACACCTATGAATAAAGCTATTATAAGTGTTAATATTACCTCTAAAATTGAAATAAGTGATATTTCATAAGCCATTTTTCTTTCCTCATAATAATTTTTAATTAATATGTAAATATAAATAAATGAATAAGTTAATTTATTTCAAAATTATAAATTAAATTTTATGCAAATTAACTCTCTAAAATATATTATAAATTAAATTCTAATGAATATTAAATTTCTAATGAATGTTAGATTTTAAAATTGATTTATCTAACTTCTTATTATTTCTATCATAAACTTCTATTGCTCTATCAGAACAAGTAAAGCATGGATCACATTGTACAATACATAATTGACCATCAGTAATATGATTATCAATACATGCATATTGCATAGCTCCAATATTACTCATTGAAGGAGTTCTAATAATAGAATGGCGAACTTTTCCATCTTCAATAGCATAAGAATGATACAAGGTTCCTCTAGGAACTTCAATATAACTTTCAATTAAATCTGTATCAATCATTTCCCAAGACCTATCAGTGATTTTACCTTCAGGTAAACCTTTAATAGCTTGACGAATGATTTTAATTGCTTCAAATATTTCGTAAACCCTCATAAGAAGTTGAGCTTTTACATCACAAGTATCTTGAGTAATTATATCATAATCAAAGTTGTTATATTCATACATATCAGTTCTTAAATCTCTTTTTACACCAGTAGCACGTAAAGTAGGACCACTACATGCTAATTTAATAGCTTGTTCTTGTGGAATATAGCCAGTACCAGTAATTCTTGATGAAACTATTGAATCATGAATAAATCTATCTGCAAAATCTGCAACATTCTTTTCAACTAGATCCATACCATCTAATAGTCTCTGAATTCTATTATCATCTAATTCACATCTCGGTCTTACACCACCAATAATAGAACAACCATATTGAACACGGTTTCCACCAATCATTCCTAAAAGTTCCATAACAGTTTCTCTAATATAGAATACCCTCATAGAGAATGTTTCATGGGCTAAAGTTTCACAACCATGTCCTAAATATAATAAATGACTGTGTAATCTTTCAAGTTCACCAACAATTACACGAATGTAAACAGCTCTATCTGGAACTTCAACACCAAGACCTTTCTCAGCAGTTCTTACAGAATTCCATGTATGTGAATTTGAACAGATACCACAAACCTTTTCTGTAAGCATATTAGCTTTTTCTACTGGAAGACCTTCCATAATACGCTCAATACCTCTGTGGTTAACACCAATTGTGATTTCCGCATCTTTAATAATCTCATCTTCTACGAAAAATCTAACCCTATAAGGTTCTAAAGCAGCAGGGTGAACTGTACCCATTTGAATTTCAGTTTCTATGATTTCCTGCTTTTTAGCTTTCTTTTCTTCCATCTCATCATCCCTTTAATAATGATAAATAATTTTTAAATAATAAAATTAACAATAAAATACAAAAACATTTGAATTATGTGATTAATCAGCATTTAACAAATGTGGTAAAGCTGCAACAACTCCTGCCAAAACATCTTGAGGCCTTACAGCACAACCTGGAACCTTTGCATCAACAGGAATAACCTTTTCAACAGGCCCTTCAATCTCTTCAGAAGGAATATCTCCATGACAATTCTTATAAACGCCACCCATTAATGCGCAAGAACCTGCTGCAACAACAAGTTTTGGATTTGGAATGGCATTATAAATATCCTCTAATGGCTTTCTATTATCATAGGTAACTGGACCTGTAACAACTAAAATATCTGCTTCACGAGGATTCCATGTTAAAAAGACACCATATTGTTCCATATCAAATTTAGGAGATAAAACTGCATTTACGATTTCAATATCACAACCATTACATCCACCAGTATAAACTAACATAATGTGAATGGCTTTTGATCTTGAATGTGTTTTAAGACTCATTTATTCACCTCCCTTATCAGAACTTCCTTCAGAGTTCACATCAATATCCGAACTTCCTTCAGAGCTCTCATTGATATCAGAACTTCTATTAGTATCTTTCTCATACTTTTCATTAATATTATCCTGTATATCTTTAATTTTAGATACCTTCTCAAGACCTAGACCAACATTTTCAATATAATCATTATCTGCTACAATATTATCAGATAATAAAGATTTATCAGATAAGTATTGAGAAATAAATGATATTTTTTCTTGAGATATTTTAATAGGCTCACTTAATAATTCATTAGTGTCAATATGAATTTCACCAACATTACCTGGGTGAATGGTTCCTGCTTCCTCAAAAAATGAATAAATTGGACAGAAATCATGACACCAATAACAGACTACACATTTTAAAGGATCTAATTCTGGAACTTCAGTTTTTACCCATCCTTCTTTAAGCTTTATAGGATTTTGTAAAGGTTTCATTGTAACTGCACCAGTAGGACATACATTAGCACAACCACCACAGCCAATACAAGCTTCTTCATCCACCTTTTTATCAGGTTCAACTGTTCCTGTAAGAATAGCATTACGGAGTTCCATATCAGTTACCCTATCATGAGCAAAGAGAATTCTTTTAAAATTTGTATAAGCTCCATTAAGCATGATTTTTAATACATCTTTCATTATACCAAACTCCTAATTCACCCTATTAAACTCTCTTTCAAAAATAAATGATTTAGATGGACAAATATTCATACAAGCTCCACAATAATTACATTTATCATCATCGACAATAAACCTTAGATTTTTATTCTTTGTTCCAAGATTTACTTCATCACTTGAAATATCAACTGTATAAATTGCATCCTCTGGACAAATACTTTGACATAATCCACATTTTACACATAAATTCTCATCAATGTAATTAAATCCACCGGAGATTTCATATTTAACACTAGTTGTTTTAGGTATTGCATCAGTTGGACAGTGTATTCCACAAGTTTCACACATAATACATCTATCTAAATCAACATTGATTGTACCTCTTTTAAGACTAATTGCATCTTCAGGACAAAGCTCAGCACAGATTCCACATGAAATACAATCGTCACGAATTTCCCCATCCCAAGAAATTGTTTCAGAGGTTCTTGCATTCTGTTCATTACAAACTTCTACACATTTTCCACAAGATACACAGTATCCAAACAATTTATTGTCTTCATTTTCTGATAAAGTCGAAACTGGACAGTTATATATTGCTTCAAGACGCTTTTCTCTATTTTCTTCACTGTCTTCATCTAATGAAGGATCATATCTTAAAGCATTTTCTTTTCTAATCAATGCAGAACTATTAAAAGTCTCAACGCATAATCCACAATTTAAACAGCTTACAATAGTTCCTTCACTATTTGAGTATAATGAATCATCTTTCTTATTACGTAGAATTCTAAAGTCTTTAACAGTTAATGCATCATTTATACAGTTTTCAACACAAGCTAAGCATAAAGTACAATGGTTTCTATCGTAGAGACCATCTTTTAAAGCACCAGTTGGGCAAATGTCTTCACATACTTTACATCCAACACAAAAACCTTCATCTTGAATTATAACTTCTATTGCTCGAGTAGGACAGTAATATGCACATCTTCCACATTTTACACATTTTTCATAGTCAGTACTAATACAAACCCTATCTGCTGTTTTATCAGATTTTATAGGAAGCTTCATATTTTCAATTTTTTTAACTCCTGCACCATATCCTACTGTAGTAGCAACCATTTTTAAAGAATTAAGTAAAACTTTTTGCTTGTCTAGAACTAAATTATCTGTATCCACTCTTGCATTTCTAGTACAAACATCTTCACAAAGTCCACAACGTGAACAGATTCCTTTAACAATTCCATTATCAAGATGAATGCTTTCTATAGGACAAGTAAATTCACAAACTCCACAACCATTACATTTTGCCCTATCTACAACATACCCTCCATATTTATTTTTAAATATAGCATGATTCGGACAAGCTTCGAAGCAAGCACCACAACACATACAGCTAAAAGATTTATTATCTACAAAGCGTATTGCTTCACTAGGACAATTTTTTATGCAATCTCCTTGTCCATCACACTTTTTAGTTGTTAAATACATGATTCTTCTCCTTAATATAATCTAATCATCAAAAAATCCATTATTCCAATTATTAAATTAATAATAATAATTAATAATAATTAATAATAATTAATAATAATTTTATTATAATTATTCTATTAAAAACTATCTATTAAAATATAGTTATATATTAACTATATATTAAATAATAATTAAAAAATATAAATCCCAAGATTATTCAATGATCTCCTTTCGCTCGTCCTCCTAATAATGCACTACCAATTAAAATACCAATTATCGCTGCTAAGAAAGTAGTAGCTATTGGTAAGTCATTGTAGGTAGGATATTGACCTAAACCATATGACATTATAATAGCTCCGATAACAAGAGCAATAATTCCACTTATTGTAAATTTAAAACTATTATCTAAATCTAAATGGATTCTAGAACCTACAATAAAACTAAATATAAATCCAACAATAATTGGACCAATTACAATATTAGCTAGAGATATCATTACTCCTCCTCCGCTAATTTTTAAATTGTGAAAATGCAATTACAACTGCACTTAAACCTACAAGAACCTTTAGCCCAACTGCTATATTTAAATAAGGAACAATACCTGCATGAGTTATATCTGGATATGAGAATATTGATGCAATAGCTTGAGGAACTACACCATAAAGATTTCCACCTACATTATATAAAAAAGAACCAGTTAAAGCTAAACCAGCTAAACCAAGTAAAACATAAGTTAAAGCACCAACAGATTCTAAAGTAGAAATGAATCTATGAGATAATTTTAATGGAGTTCCATCTACACCATAAATTATTACACAAAATATAATTGCTCCGGCAATCATAGCTCCACCTTGGAAACCTCCACCAGGAGTTATATGCCCTCCTAAAATAGTCATAATACCTAAAGCAAGGATAATAATAGCTATTGGAAGAGTCATAATCTTTAATATAGGACTACTATCATTAGAATTCCATTTTGGAGATTTTTTTGTAGTTTTTAAATCTTTATCATCTACCATTATTCATCATCTCCATCATCCATATTAGAATCATTAGTAACACTATCAAGAGCTAGATCATCCTCATTAATAGCCTTATCTAAGATTTTTCCCCTGCCAAATATAAGTAATACAACAAGTACAGCAGTAACTAACACTAAAGATTCACCTAATGTATCGAATCCTCTCCAATCAAATACTACTAAAGTAACCATATTTGGAGCAAGTTGAGTTCCAATGGCATTATAGACTAAGCTTATTCCTGGTTGTATTAAATTTTTAAATCCATATAAAGCATCAAATAAACTTGATGCAAAAATAATAGTTGCTAAAACCATTATTAAAGATCTAATACTGGTAATTTTATCAGACATATTTTAACCCCCAATAAATCACAGCAATTAAAATTCCAAGAGTGATAATAACATAAAATATCATTTTTTCTAGAGAATCTGATTGTTCAGATTTTATTTTACCTGCAATAGGCATATTTGTAAATAATAAAATTGCTACTAAAATAACTACAATCATAGAAGCAATTACACTAAGATGTCTAAGGAATAAAGCTGCAAGTATTAAAGATACAAATACTAAAAATTCAGCAGCTAAAGCTCCTGAAACATTATCCATAGTTGTAGGATCTTTAGATAAATTTGATTTTAAACCTTTAATAGAATCTAAGAATTTATGGTATAAAGCCATTAAATCAATCCTCCTGCAAATGGAATAAATATATCAGTTACTATATTTGGGAAAATACCTAGAATTAAACAGATTACAAGTAAAATAGCTACAGAAAATACAGTAACTTTTGAAATTTTTTCATGAGCAAATTTTAAATCTTTTGGTTTTGGTTGTAAATATACAGTATGGAATGCTTTAACAAATGTAAAGAATATTACAACACTTACAATAATTGCTAAGATTGCAAGCTCTGTAAAACCTGCATCTAAAGCCGCTTGAACAAGCATCAATTTACTTTGGAAACCATTAAATGGAGGAACACCTGCCAATGCAAATCCACCAAGTAAAACCATTATCGCCATTTTAGAGTCTATAGCAATTAAGCCACCTAATTTTCTAGTGTCAGATGTTTTTGTAAGGTAATAAACAGTGCCAAACCCTATAAATAATAATGCAGTTATTAGAATTTCATTTGCTGCTTGGAATAAAGCTGCTGCAATAGAATATTGTGTACCTATACCAAAACCTAAAGCAATAAAACCAAGTTCCCCTACAGCTAAAAATGCTATCATTCTTCTAAAGTCTACCTCCATTGCAGACATTGCAACAGCAAGAACCATTGCAAGAATAGCAAATACAATTATAGTTGTATTAAAGTAAGGAATATATGCGAACATTTTATACAACGCAATTCCAAATGCAAGCATAGATAATACTGAAAATCCTTGTAATATAGCAGCTCCATTTGGTCTTGCTTTTGAGTAAACCGCCGATTTTATAGTATGGAATGGAGGTAATCCTGCTGAATATAACCATCCAAACAATATTAAAGCAAAGCCAATTGTTAAGCTTGGAGAATAGGGGTTTAGGTAATTATGGCTTATTACATAAACTATATCACTAATATTTACTGAACCAATTGTTCCAAGTACAAAACCTATACCTAATAAAAGCATTGGCCCTCCAATAGAACCTAAAATTAAGTATTTTAAAGCTATTTCATAATTTTCTTCTGTACTTGATGCTATAATAATACCAACTTGGGTTAAAGCTGTAATTTCAAAGAATACATACATATTAAAAATATCGTTAGATAAGATCAATGCAGTAACAGATGCTAGACCCATAAAGATAAGGTATAAATAAGGTCCGGATACTTCTTTTTTCTCACTAAAGTATGTTAATATTGCTAAGAATGCTACAATTCCCATTAAAAATATGAATATTCTTTCAATATTTTCAAATACATAAACAATACCTGTATTGTAGCTTGCTACAAGGGTACCAAGCAGATTTGAAGGAAGTGAACTTGCTATAAGTGCTGGATTGTGACCTCCGAAGTATTGAACACCAACAGATGCAATAATTGCGATAAGAGGAATAATAATAGCTACAACAATTGATATAGCTTTAACAGTTTTATCTTTACCACCAAATATATTAACAATTAAAGCAGCCAATATTGGAATAACGACCATTAATGGAATTAGATAGTTCATTTTTCATCCCCCATTATTTCTTTAGTGCTTAAGGTTCCATGTTTTCTATATAAAACCATAGCTAAAGCCAACATAACTGCTAAAGTACTTGCACAAATTACAATACTTGTAAGAACTAATGCCTGAGGTAAAGGATATGAAGAATTTGCTGCAAACCAGTCAGCAGTCATACCAGGTAAGAAGATTGGTACGACACCACCTGCTTTATAACCTAAGCATATTAGGAATAAATTAACTCCTTCCTCAATAAAAGCAATACCAATAATCTTCTTAATTAAATTATCAATAAATATTGCCGCAAAAAGTCCAATAATTATAAAAGCACCAGAAGCAAATAAAGAAGCTAATTGAATATCCATCATAATTATGCCTCCTTCCTTCTAGTTTTTAAAACAGCTAATGCTATGAATACTGGAACAATAGCTCCTTCCACAATAGCTTGAGTTAAAGCTACATCAGGAGCAAGTAATAACTGGAATAAAAATGCTACGCAAAATCCAGAAATACCAGTTAAGATAGCTGCTTTAAGTAAGTCATTTTGTAAAAGTGCGATAATAGCGCTTACAACTGCAACAATAATTACCATATATTCAATCATTGCCATCATCCCCACTTTTTTCATCTAAATTTTCATAAATACCTATATCATCACTTAAATCCAAATCATCTTTAAAATCTTCATCAATAGCTATATCATCACTTAAATCCAAATCATCTTTAAAATCTTCATCAATAGCTATATCATCACTTAAATCCAAATCATCTTTAAAATCTTCATCAATAGCTATATCATCACTTAAATCCAAATCATCTTTAAAATCTTCATCAACTGAATCTAAATCCTCTGAAATACCGTCATCTAAATCTGGAACCTCTTCAATTCCATCATCTTCAATATTTGGATTAAGTACTGGATTATTAAGAGTATCTTCTCCATGGAAATAAGCATTAGCTAATGCATGAGCTAATAATGGAGCTAAGAATAAATAAATAAGGGCAAATAACGGTTGACCTAATGCAATAAATGCAATTATACATGCAACATCAACAATCCCCAAAATATGAATTCTAGCATAAACGACGTTATCTAATTTTCCATCAATCTTTAAAACACCTACCACTGCAAAGATTATTAAAAGTGCAGAAATGATAAGTAAAATTGATTGGATTAAACTGATTAAACCACTTTCAATCCCAAATATCATTTAAGCCCTCCTCATAACTGCTGCATAAGCTACTGTTCCAACAATACCTAATAAAAGTAAAGCTAAAGCAATATCCTTGAAAAATCCGATATTATAAATTGTACCGACTGCTATAAGAAGCAAAGTAAGTGCTAAAGTAAATGAAGAAGTACCTATAAGTCCCATAGATATAGATTTATATGTAATAATCCTCAAAGTTGCAAATAAGAACACAATCAATGCAATTATTAAAAAACATTCAGAAATCAATAAAATATCCATTATCATCACATTCTATGATTAATAAATTAAATACAAACCAACATTGTACAAAAATTAATATAATTAATTAAATTAGAAACCACTTATTTAATTTCTTAATAAGAAAATTATTCTAACATTCCCCTAATGTAAGGTTCAAATGGAATAATATCCCTTACATCTCTTGGAGCAATAACTGCAACTTTAATAACTTGATTTTCAGAATCTAAGTCTACAGATAAAGTTCCTGGAGTTAAAGTAATACTGTTAGCTAAAATTGTTTGAGATATTGGTCTTTTTAACTCAGTGCCAATATCAATCACAATAGGCTCAAAACCATTAGCTTTAAAGATTCTTAAAGACATATCTATTGTAGATTTGATTATTTCTAAAATAAGAACCACTAAATAAGCAATCGCATAATAAATTCTACTTAAAAACATTAAAATAACCCCATAATGTTTTAATTATACATATTTATAATAAGTTAAAAATTTAATAAAAATTAGTTAGAATTTTTTAAAAAAATATAAAAAAACTTTAAGAAATTTTTTAAAAAATTTTAACTAATCATAACAAATCATGATAAATCATCATAATTACCAATGATACTCTTATAGAGAAAATACTCTCCAAAAAATATTGAAAAAAGAGTACCTTATAAACTATATATAATTATATAAAAAATTAATTATTTTTAATATATTATAAACACTATTATTTATCATGATTATTTATTATAAATCTTTTTATATTTTTTATGAAAATTTATTGGTAAAAAAGAAGTGTAATAAAAAGTTTATTAAAAATAATAAAAATTATATGAAATTAACTAGAAAACTAAAGTAAAATAGGATTTTGTTAGGAAACAATAAAACAAACATTATAACTAAAGTCAAAAATAATAGAACACCGAATTTTTTATGATATTCAACATCTGAAAATGGCCTAAAAGCTTTTACTCCCAAGGGTGTAAAAGAATCCAATATCATATGACTACTTAATCCAAAAAAGATTGAAAATACAAGTAATGTTAAGTTAATTTTTAAACTGGGAATAAAACCTAAATTAATGGAAATAATAATTGATGCAATAGCTACTAAAAATATTGGAGATAATTTTTTATTAAGAAATAAAAGTGCTAAAAAGATAATCAAGATTAATAAAACCATTAAATTTATTGAATCACTAGAAATTAAGCTATATTGAAATAATCCCATGCCAAAAAATAAGAACAGAGATAATGAAATAGTTATAATGATTACTCCTAAAATAGAATGAGTAAATCCCCTATGACTAGAAAGTAAGAATATGCATCCTAATAAACTGATTAGCAAACCTAAATAATAAGGCAATCCCATAAAATACAGGAATAGTGATATTAAGCCTCCAAGGGCAATGATTTTGAGAACCTGATATCTTTTAAACTCATGATCAAAATCTGGAATATTTGTTGATATTACTGCTAATGCAATAGCTAAAGGATCATAAAACAGGAACAGGGAAAGAATAAACGCAAATATTGTATGGCCTTTATAAGAGGAAATACTAACACATCCTATACTAAATAACATAGACTACGATAAAAACATCAATCAAAAAGTTCTAAAAAATAACATAGACTACGATAAAAACATCATTCAAAAAGTTTTAAAAATTATTCAAAAACTATGTTTAGAGAAATATTTACTTTTAGGCTAATATAAACTAATTGAGAGCATTTGAGAACTAATAATTAGAATTATTTTACTACTTTAAAAAAAAGAGAATGTTTATTTAAAAAAACTAAAAAACTAAAAGTTTAGTATTTAAAAAAAGGAACATTTATTCAAAACAGTCATCAAATATACCGAAATATTCTAAAAAGGCATTCATTTGAAGATAAGACCTTTGACATATTCTTTCATTTGCATAGCTAATAGCTGATAAAACTTCACAGGTTACAGATGGGATCTGCTCCAAATTAGCTTCATCTTCAAGGGCTCCTTTAAATGGAATACCTGCTATTGGATAAATAATCTTTTCTGAACCTACCCTTTTAGAAATATAATCAGCAATATAAAAACTAGAGCTAGATGGCTTTTGAGTACAGAACACCCCTTCCTTACCTGGATTTGAGTTAGGTGCAGATGAATGAAAATCACCAATAGCTGAAACATTTAAGTCTTTAGCTTTATTTAAAATAATATTTGTTATTGAATTAGGTTTATGAGTTGATCTATTTAAATCAAGACCATCAAAATATCTTGAATTGTTCATAGTACTTTTAGGTGATGTAAAAGGGATGATATAAACTGTTCCTTTTAAATCTAAATTAAAAATGTTATCAATTAATTTTAGAGCAGATATTTGAGGAGCTAATTCATTTCCATGAACACCAGCAACAATCATTACTTTAGGATAATAGTTTCCAATTTTAATCATAGGAGTTCCTTTTATAGCTTGATTTAAAATAAATTTAGAATTATCTGATAAGTCAATATTATTAAAAATATTTTTATTAGTAGATATAAATCCCCCAGTTTCATGGGAAATAATTTCTAATTTTAAGTTATTTTTATTTAAATCATTCATCAAATCGCCTTAAAAGGATAAACCAATATGCTAATAAAAGTTTAGAAAAAAGTCTACAGTAATTAATTTATAGTTTATTTTATTTAAACTTAAAAATATATATAATAAAAAACAAAGTTTAGAATATAATATTAATTTACTAATGATTTATTAAAACCTTGATTTTAATTAAAACATTATTTTAATTTAATCTTTAACTTTGGTTTTAAAAAAATTTAAAATAAATATTATAATATTAACAAAGATTTAACTAAACTTATTTAAATATATTAACAAAGATTTAACTAGACTTATTTAAATTTATTAAAAAAATAAAGTGATAATATGGAAAAAGTTGTTCTTGCATTTAGTGGGGGATTAGACACTACTGTATGTGTTAAATTATTAGAAGAAAAATATAATTATGAAGTAGTTACTGCATGTGTTGATGTTGGCCAGCCGAGAGAAGAATTAGAAAAATCTCAAAACTCTGCAGATAAAATTAATACTGGCAAACATTATATTATTGATGCTAAAGATGAATTTGCAAATGAATATATTGCAAGAGGAATTAAAGCAAATGCAGAGTATGAAGGTTATCCATTAAGTACTGCACTTGCAAGACCTTTAATTGCAATGAAAATTATTGAAATTGCAGAAAAAGAAGGGGCAACTGCAATTGCACATGGATGTACTGGTAAAGGAAACGACCAATTCAGATTCGAGGCTATTATTAGATCAATGTCTGATTTTAAAATTATTGCACCAATTAGAGAAATGAACCTAACAAGAACTGAAGAACAAGCTTATGCAAAAGAACATGGTCTTAATTTATCCTATGATAAGATTTACAGCATAGATGAAAATCTTTGGGGGCGAGCTATTGAAGGAGATGTACTTGAAGATCCTGCAAATGAGCCACCTGAAGAAATTTATGAATGGACTAAATCTGCAGAAGATGCAAAAGATACTCCTACTAAAGTAAGTATTGAATTTGAAGAAGGGGTTCCAGTAGCTATTAATGGAGAAATTATGGGGCTTGTAGACTTAATCAATAAAGCTAATGAAATTGCTGGTGAAAATGGTGTTGGTAGAGTGGACATTATTGAAAACAGAATGATTGGTCTTAAAAGCAGAGAAACCTATGAAGTTCCAGGTGCTAAATTATTAATTGCAGCTCATAAAGCATTAGAACAATTAGTTTTAACTGTAGATGAATTAAGATTTGCAGAATACATGAGCACATTATATGCGGATTTAGTTTACGAAGCATTATGGCAAGAACCTTTAAGAGAAGATATCGATCAAGCTATTGACCATATGCAAAGAAGAGTTAGCGGAGAAGTTGTAATGAAATTATTCAAAGGTTCTATTCAGCCATTAAGCAGAAAATCACCTTTCAGCTTACACAGTATTGAACAAATTACCTTTGAAGATAAGGAAACTGACCAAAATGAAATTGAAGGTATGATAAAATACCACGGTCTTCAAGCTGCTAACTACCAAAAATTAAATAGATAATTTAATAGAAAATTAATAATTTAAATTAAGAAAACTAATTTTTATCTATTGATTTTATCTATTTTATTTTTTTTATCAATTTTTTATCTGTTAATTTTATCTATTTTTATTTTCTTTTTTTCAATTTTATGTTAATTAGATTAAACTTGATAATTTTAATTATACTTCAGCTATTTTTATATTCAACAGTTAAAAAGATTAACTTATCTTAATAAAGTTTAATAAAATTTTATTAAAATATAAAAAATAAAAAAAGCAAGTTTTATGCAAAAACTTTATAAACATGAAAAGATAAATAATAATCCGAGAATAATATGTACTCAATTACATATCACCCCCTTTACATATGTTTTTTTTAAAAATTAAACCTTTGCATATTATTCTCACTTTTCTTTAAACTATTTTTAATCATTTTTTAATTTTAGAAAATAATATGCTATTTTTATCTAATCTAAATCAAAACATATAACTAATTACAATAATCATTTTTCTAAATCAAAACATATAACTAATTACAATAATCATTTTTCTAAATCAAAACATATAATTAATGAGACTGTAAAATTTTATAGGCTTTTTTTATTTTTTTATTTTTTTCTTCGTTAAATAAAAATAGGTTATTTTTTTCTTTAATTTTGAAATAAAGGATTTAAAAATAGTAAATTACTTAAATAAGTGAGGACAAATAATATTTTATGACTAAACAAAACAAATTTGTCCTCAATACTAATATAAACTTCATACAACTTAAACTTTTTGATTTTAAAAATGAAAAAATAAATCCCAATGAAATTATTGAGAAAAGGCTCAATAAAAGACCAAAAATTAAAAATAATAATCAAAAACTATTTTTAGATGAAAA